>NZ_DAORXT010000048.1:0-22341 GCF_035371925.1 Acetivibrio sp.
AATATATAATATGATAGATAACCGTGAGGAAGTTAATGATATAGCTCAGGAGGTTTTTATCAAAATCTACAGGTCATTGGGCAAGTATAATCTCGAATATAAGTTTTCTACATGGTCTGTTCGAATTGCAACAAACCATTGTGTTGATGTCCTGAGAAAAAAGAAAGCAGACGAAATTTCCATAGATGAAGCAATTGGTGTTTCCAGTAATTTTGACACTCCTGAAGAAGATTATTTGAAAAAGGAAAAAAGGCAAAGAATTAATTATGAATTGTCCAAACTTCCGGATAAATATCGCATACCGCTGATTCTGTTTCATAAAAACGGTCTTTCATACGAGGAAATTTCGCAAATTTTAAACGAGCCAATGTCGATTATAAAAAACAGACTTTATCGAGCAAGGCTCATGTTAAAAGAAGCTTTATCTTCCGAAAGAAAGGAAGGAATTTTATGAATTGTGATTTATATAAAGAGTATATTATGAAGTATATGGACAAAGTAATAACGGAAGCTGAAGAGATTAAGCTTAATAAACACTTGAAACAGTGCAACGCATGCAGCATGGAATTTAACGAATTAAAAAGTATTGTGAATGTTCTTGAAGAAGAAAACGTTGTCGAGCCGCCTGCCGATTTTGAAAATGCGGTTGTGAAAAAGATAAATGAACTTAACATTTATCGCAAAAAACAGAGTAAAAAGATAATTACAATATCGTGCATTGCCTTTGTTTTTACATTTGCGGCCATATTATTGATGCTTGCAGTTTTGCTAAGAGAGAGTATTCTCGGTCTGCTCCTTGGCGTCGGCGTGTCGGAACCGTTGTCCTATGCTGTTTACGGATTCCTTACACGTATAGATTTGCTGATTGTGTATGCTGCTTATGTCGTTGGAAACGGAAAATTGGCATTTTCAGATTTTTATTATATATTAGTAGGCCTTGTTGTCATCGGCTTAATTTCAAAAACATATGAAGTCAAGTCTGTCAGGGTATCTCAAAAGAGTGAGGTGCTTCTTAGAAGCAGAAAAAAATGAAAAACGCGAATTTAAAAATAAATTAATAAATTAACAATCAAACGAAGCTTTTCTATAAAGGCTTTGTTTTTTTTGTTTATGAAAATAATACTTGAATTATATGTTTTCATAACTCTAATAATAAAAAAACGGAGGTGGTTTCGATGACCCAAGATTTTGACAAAAAAAATGAAACGATTTTAAAAGAGCAAGATGACCACAACGAAAAAGAGCAAAATGATAATATAGATTTTTTCTTCGAGAATGAACAAATAAATGAGATTGATAAAGGAGCAATAGCGTTAGAAAGGGTAAATCGTCTTTATGTGGTTTTGGGTTGGGTAAGTGCGGTTATGGCATTATTTACAACACCGTTTGTTGCCATAGCCGGCATAATTTTTGGAGTGACTTTGCAAAAGCAGAGGCAAGGAAGCGGTAATGCAGTAATTGTGGCAAATATTGTGTTTGCCTTGATTAATATAATATTTAACATAATTGTACTGTTGCTGACAGCTAATATGATTGGCGGGTATTAATCACCGGTGCATCTGGCTTGATTGAAATTTTTATTTATGAGAGTGCTTAATAGAACAGTAATTTAAGTACTCTCATAGAATTGTTAGAATAATCTTTCACAATATATATTGAAGAAAAATCCTGGAAGAAAGAAGGGATTTGGGATGGAACGTAAAGTCATACGAAAGAAAAAGCTTACAATTTTTATTGTGACTCTTGTTATTGCTTTAAGTGTTGGTTGCAAATTTAGTGAGAGAAATGTAAGTGAAAGAAAAGTAAATGAAACAAAAGTAAAATATAATGTATATTTAAAAGACATAAATGTTGGCGGTAAAAGTAAATCGGAAGTTGAGCAAATTATCTGGGAATTGTCAAACGGGATTGATACGCCTCCAAAGGATGCGGTGCTAAACGAAGAGACCCTTGAGATTACACCGGAAGAGCCTGGAAAAAAGCTTGATATAGAGAGTACCCTTGAAGCTGTTTTAAGCGCTAAAGAAGGGGAGAGGGTTGAGCCTGTGGTTCAAGAGATGAAGCCAAAGATAACGCAGAAGGACGTGGAAAAAACAATAGTGGAAATAGCAAGCTACTCGACCCCTTTGCTGGATGACAGTGAAAACCGGGTGGATAATATAGATACGGCATCCGAATATCTGAATAATGAGAAGGTTCAGCCGGGAGAGGAATTTTCATTCAACGGAACCTTGGGGAGAAGAACAGCAGAAAAAGGGTATAAAAAGGCACCAATAATAAAAAGAACACAGAGTGGTCCCAAAAAGGGATATGGAATTGGCGGCGGTATTTGCCAGCTGTCTACCACACTCTATAACGCAGTGGAAAAAGCGGGGCTGGAAATAACCGAAAGGCACTCTCATTCAAAAAAAGTGCCCTATGTGCCTCAAGGGAAGGATGCAATGGTAGCCTACGGTTCATCCGACTTTAGATTTAAGAATAATCGGCAAAACCCGATAGTTATCAAGTCAGAGATAAAGGACGGTAAAGTAACGGTACGGCTGTATGAAATTAGGAAATAGTGTAAAATAGGGAAAATGGCATTGCCTTGTTGTATATTTATGATAAAATAGTTGTTGACGAAAAGACTGAAATTCGCCAAAAACTATGGAACAATTCCGAAAATAATGATATAAATATAAATAAATGCAAAGAAAGCGAGATTTTTGGGAGGCTGTATGAGATGGTAAAGAAAGAGATTGTAATTAACAATATTTCCGGACTGGAATCAAAGCTGGCAGCAATGTTTATTCAGAAGGCATCAAATTACAAATCAACTGTATGGATTGAAAAGGGTGAAAGAAAGGCCAATGCCAAAAGTCTTTTGGGGCTTTTATCTTTAGGTATAGGAAAAGGCAGCAAGATTATGCTTATTGCCGAAGGTGAGGATGAAGTTGAGGCTCTGGATGATTTGGAAAACTATCTGGCATCGGGCCTTGGGGAAAGTGTTTGAGCTATGGAGAGAAAGAGCTTTGAAGGTGAGCCTGTTTCAACGGGAACAGGAATGGGTAAAATACTTATTATAAAGGAATCTGATATTGAAATAAAAGATGATTTGATAGATGAATCTGATGTGGAAGAGCAGATTACAAATCTTGAGGTGGCGATATGCAGAACCTTTATAGAAATTTATGATTTAAATGACGGTTTTAAAGGAATACTTAGTGAAGAGGAAAACCGTATTTTTGAATTTTACAAAGAAATACTTGATGACCAAACGTTTTTCGATGAGATTAAGAATTTAATAAAAAACGAAAGATACAGTGCCAAGAAGGCAATATATTCATGCATAAAGAGATATATTGATGAAATATCCAACAGCAATAATGAATATATAAAACAGCGGGTCTTTGACCTGAATGATGTTGCGAAAAGATTAATTAGAAATATTTCTGGTAATGCATCCGACGAAAACGGCATGAAAATCAGGGAAATAAACGGCGATTGGATTGTGGTGATAAAGGAGCTTACACCGATAATCGCAGCATCGCTTGCCAAAAAGGAAGTTAAGGGGGTTGTGGCACAGGAGGGTGCCGGTTATTTTACTCATGCATCGATAATTTTAAGGAGCACGGGCATACCTGCGATAAACGGAATTTCTATCGATGAGATTGAAAAGTTTGACGGTTGCCATGCCATAATAGACGGAAGTAAAGGCGTATTTGTTGTAAACCCCTCGGATATTGAAATACAAGACTTGACGGTTGATTATTCCAAAGAGTCTTCTGAAAAGAACAGCGAAAACGTTAGTGTGCCATGTGAAAGAAAGCCTGTTGAAACCTTAGACGGACACAAGGTGGGGTTATTTGCAAACGTCAGCAGCGTAAAAGAATTTCTTGCTGCAAAAAAACTTGGGATTGACGGTATAGGGCTTGTCAGAACCGAATCGATTTTTATTAACTATAAAAAAATACCTGATGAAAAAAGACAGTATCTGATTTACTCCAAAATAGCCAAGGATATAGGCGGAAAACCTGTAGTCATACGGACGGTGGACATCGGCGGAGATAAAGTTCCGCAAGCACTGGAGATTAATGACCAGTCCCTAAGCCGAAGCTCAAGGGGAATTAAAAGATCCCTGGAGCAAAAGACGGAGCTTGTTGCACAGATTCGTGCAATAATATGCGCCGCAGAATTCGGTGAAGTGAGTATTTCCTTCCCCATGGTGGATTCGATAGAACAGATAATGGAAGTAAAACGCATTATAAAAGATATCGGGGAAGAACTGACGGAAAAAAACGGGCAACCTCCGAAAAGCATGAAAATTGGAACAATGATAGAGACAGCCGCGTCTGTAAAAATTATTGATGAAATTTTGGACGAGGTAGATTTTATAAGCATAGGCACAAATGATATGCTACATCAAATATGCGAGCAAAACAGGAAATGCTCTACCCTCGAAATGAGGTCATACCTTGAACCGGTTTTCTTGCAAACTTTAAAATACTGTGTGGATAAAGCCATTGAAAAGAACAAGCCTGCAAGCATTTGCGGAGAAATGGCAACGGACCCGATGGCCGTAGTAGTACTTTTGGGAATGGGTGTAAAGAATTTAAGTATGTGCCCTGCCCATATTGAGAATATATGCCGCTTTATCGGAACGATAAGACTTGATGAGGCAAAAGATGCAGCAAAAAGGGCAATGGAGAGCAAAAACCTTCAAGAGGTAAAGGATATGCTTTCAGAATGGATAAAAAGCAGGATGTGAAAAAAGTGTTTGACATTCAAGAGGAATTGAAAAAGCTGCCGGACAAACCGGGCGTCTACATTATGAAAGACAAAAATGGCGAGATAATTTATATTGGAAAAGCAGTTGTTTTAAAAAACAGGGTAAGACAGTATTTTCAATCCTTGTCAAACCAGACTCCAAAAGTCAGGGCCATGGTTTCGCATATCAAAGAATTTGAGTATATAGTGACTGATACGGAGCTTGAGGCGTTGATACTTGAATGCAACTTAATCAAAAAGCACAGGCCCAAGTTTAATATATTATTGAAGGATGACAAAAGCTATCCGTATATTAAGGTTACCATGAACGAAGATTTTCCCCGGATTTTGATGACACGCAGGATTGAGAAGGATGGGGCAAAGTATTTCGGACCGTATACCAGTGTATTTGCCGTTCGGGAGACAATTGATCTTGTAAAAAAGCTGTTTCCTATAAAAACCTGCAACAAGGTGCTCCCGAGAGATATCGGGAAAGGGCGGCCATGCCTTAACTATCACATATACCAGTGCCTTGGACCCTGCCAGGGAAATGTGAACAGGGAGGAGTACAGAGCCCTGATGCTGGACATCTGTAGTTTCCTGGGAGGAAGGCAAGAGGATATAATTAAAAGACTTGAGAATGACATGAAAAAAGCAGCGGATAATCTTGAGTTTGAAAAGGCCGCTAAAATAAGGGATAAAATCAATAGCTTGAGGCATATTGCAGAGAAGCAAAAGATTATATCCACAGCAATGGAAGACCAGGATGTCATAGCCTTTGCCAAGAGCGAGACCGACTCGTGCATACAGGTATTTTTCATCAGGGGAGGCAAGCTGATTGGAAGGGAGCACTTTATTTTGGAAGGAACGGCTGATGTCAGCGACAGCGAGTTGATGACGGCTTTTGTCAAGCAGTTTTACAGCAGTGCTGCCTATGTGCCCAACCAGATAATTCTCCAAGAGGATATTGATGAAATAGAAATTATTGAAAGATGGCTCAGCAGCAAAAGAACCTCAAAGACCCACATAAAGGTGCCGAGAAAAGGTGAAAAGTTGAAGCTCGTGGAGATGGTATCCAAAAACGCGCTGATTGAGCTTAACCAGTTTAAAGAAAAAATCAGAAAAGAGACGGCACAAGCCAAAGAGGGTATGGAAAAACTTAAAGAGGTTTTAAATCTTGACTCTCTTCCTGAAAGAATTGAAGCATATGACATATCCAACACGGGAAGCAGTGAAATTGTGGGCTCGATGGTGGTTTTTGAAAATGGCTCTCCTAAAAAGAGCGATTACAGAAGGTTTAAGATAAAGTCAACCAATATACAGAACGATTATCAGAGTATGCAGGAGGTTGTTTTCAGAAGACTTAAACGAGCCCAAAGGGCAATGGTTGAAAAAGATGGCGATGACAAAAAAGATATTGCAGGTGGGGATACGGGATTTGGTAAGCTTCCGGATGTTCTGCTTGTGGACGGAGGCTTGGGACATGTGAATGCAGTGCGCAGCATATTGAAAGAATTCGATTTTAAAATACCCGTATATGGAATGGTAAAGGACGACAACCACAGAACAAGAGGACTGGTGTCGGAGAAAAATGAATTTGATTTGTCAAAGGACATTGTGCTGCTAAGGTTCGTGACAGCGATTCAGGATGAGGCCCACAGGTTTGCCTTGGAATACAATAAAAAGCTCAGAGCAAAAAGATACAGCGGCTCAGTGTTGGATAACATAGAAGGTGTAGGGCCAAAACGAAAAAAGGCGCTGATTAAACATTTTGGTTCGGTTAAAGCCATTAAAGAGGCTGAGCCGGACGAAATTGCGAAAGTTAAGGGAATCAGCGAAGAATTGGCGCAAAAAATATATGATTATTTTAGACAATAGGAGCAAAGGTAAATGGCGGTATATGCAATTTCCGACCTCCATTTGGCCTATGGTGTTGATAAGCCCATGGACATTTTTGGAGACAGATGGTCCAATTATATGCAGAAAATAAAGGATAACTGGAATAGGACTGTTAGGGAAGAAGACTTTGTAATTGTGCCCGGAGATATTTCCTGGGCTACTTATCTTGAACAGGCCGTGGAGGATTTTAAATTTATAGAGGCGCTTCCCGGGAGGAAAATAATTTCCAAAGGCAATCACGATTACTGGTGGACTACCATGAGCAAACTGCAGAAATTCCTTCTGGAGAATGATTTTAAAACCATAAGTTTTATGCACAACAACAGCATTAAAGTGGACGAATATGTTATATGCGGTACAAGGGGCTGGAAGTGTCCCGGAGATGACGAATTTGGTGCAGAGGACAAGAAAATATATGACCGGGAGTTAAATCGCCTGGAGCTTTCATTAAAGAGTGCATTGGGTTTGGCGGAAAGCGGAAGTATAATTGTGGCTATGCATTATCCACCCTTTAATTCCTCGGGAGAACCCTCGGATTTTGTGGAAATAATGAGGAAATATAATGTAGAAATGTGTATTTACGGTCATTTGCACGGAAACAGCTTCAAAGGCGCTGTTACCGGGATTGTACAAGGCATTCGGTTTAAGCTGGTTTCAGCCGATTATTTAAATTTTGACCCTGTTTTACTTAGTTTGCAAAATTTTTAAGTCTATATATTGGATTTTCAAAAAATATTATGTTATAATGTAATGGCTGTCTTAATAAGCATTAGACAGGAAAATCAAATAATGTTAAGAATGATAAAATATAAGAATGGAAATTTGCGATTAAACAAAAATTAATTATACAAAAATATAGTATAAAAACCTGATAATAGGAGGATAAGTTTTAAATGGTTGTTAAGGTTGAAAAGAAAGATAAAAACATTGTAGAGCTTGAGATTGAAGTGGAAGCTGCGAAATTTGAAGAGGCAGTACAGAAGGCTTACCAGAAGAATTCCCAAAAATTTAGCGTTCCTGGATTCAGAAGGGGAAAAGCTCCCAGAAATATCATCGAAAGATATTATGGAAAAGAAGTTTTTTATGAAGATGCTATAAATATTGCATGTGCAGATGCATATGATAAAGCAATCGAAGAAAATGATATTTTCCCTGTTGACAGGCCGAACATAAATATCAAGAAGGTCGGCGAGGGAGAAAATCTGGTGTTTACCGCCAGCGTTACTGTAAAGCCCGAAGTGGAATTGGGAGAATACAAGGGCGTTGAGGTTGAAAAGATTGAAGTAAATATCACCGATGAAGATGTGGAAAAGGAACTTAAGGCAGTTGCCGAAAAGAACGCAAGAATTATGTCCGTGGAGGACAGAGGCATACAAAAAGGCGATTTGGCTGATATTGACTTTGAAGGTTTTATAGACGGTGAACCTTTTGAAGGAGGAAAAGCCAGCGGATATGTTTTGGAAATCGGTTCGGGGACATTTATTGACGGGTTTGAGGATCAGCTCATAGGAGGAAGACCGGGAGACGATATAGAAGTTAATGTTACTTTCCCCGAAGACTACGGAAAAGAAGAATTGGCGGGCAAACCTGCATTGTTCAAAGTAATTGTCAATGATGTAAAGGTTAAGGAACTGCCTGAAATTGACGATGAGTTTGCAAAGGATGTAAGTGAGTTTGATACTTTGGAAGAGTACAAGGAAAGTATAAGGAAAAAGCTTACGGAAGGTGCCGAGCATAAAGCCAAACACGAGTTGGAGGATAAAGTAATAGCAAAAGTAATGGAAAATGCCCAGGTTGATATTCCTGAGGTAATGATTGAAAGACAAATAGACAGTATTGTTCGTGATTACAACATGAGACTTAGCTATCAAGGTCTGGACCTTGACAAGTATCTCATGATTATGGGCATCGATTACGATACCTTCAGAAGCCAGCTTAGAGACAGGGCACACGATGACATAAAGAGACAGCTTGTATTGGAAAAGGTAGCCAAGGTAGAAGATATGAAGGTGTCCGATGAAGAGTTTGATGAAGAAACTGAAAAAATTGCCAAGAGCTACAATATGGAACAAGAAGATTTTAAGAAACATTTGAGAGATGACGATATAGAATATATCAAGGCAACAATACTATTCAAAAAAGCTGTTGACTTTTTAGTACAAAGTGCAAAAATATTATAAAGACAGTTTATTTTACTGCTAATGTGGGAAAACATATATAAGACTTCAAATTAGACAGGGAGGCGTTATTATGAGTTTGGTACCGATAGTTGTAGAACAGACAAACCGTGGTGAGCGTTCATATGATATTTACTCGAGACTTTTAAAAGATAGAATAATAGTTCTAAGCGATGAAGTAAACGATGTAACCGCAAGTCTTGTTGTGGCTCAAATGTTGTTTTTGGAAGCAGAAGATCCTGATAAAGATATCCAATTGTATATAAATAGTCCTGGCGGTTCTGTAACTGCAGGATTTGCCATATATGATACCATGCAGTATGTCAAACCGGATGTTTCTACCATCTGTATAGGTATGGCGGCAAGTATGGGAGCATTTCTTCTTGCAGCAGGAGCGAAAGGAAAAAGATTTGCATTGCCAAACAGTGAAATCATGATACACCAACCTTTAGGTGGCGCGAGAGGTCAGGCAACGGATATAAAAATTCACGCAGAACAAATAATCAAGATTAAAAACAAATTGAACAGAATTTTAAGCGAGAGAACAGGACAGCCATTTGAAAAAGTTGAAAGGGATACGGAAAGAGATTACTTTATGTCTGCAGAAGAAGCTAAAGCTTATGGAATTGTAGATGAGGTTATGGAAAGAAGAAAATAAATGAGGTGGTAGGATGTCCAGGTATGATGAAAAGAAGCAATTGAAATGCTCCTTCTGTGGCAAGACTCAAGAGCAAGTGAAAAGACTGGTAGCCGGACCTGGAGTATATATATGTGACGAGTGCATTGAGCTTTGCTCTGAGATAATTGAAGAAGAATTTGAAGAAGCAAGAGTCGATGCGGAACTCAATGACATACCGAAGCCCAGTGAAATTAAGGAAATACTGGACCAGTATGTGGTCGGGCAAGACTCCGCTAAAAAGTCACTGGCTGTAGCGGTTTACAATCATTATAAAAGGATCAATTCGGACGTTAAAGGTTCGGATGTGGAGCTGCAAAAAAGCAATATAGTTATGCTTGGACCGACTGGTTCGGGAAAGACGCTTTTGGCACAGACATTGGCCAGAATACTGAATGTTCCCTTTGCTATAGCGGATGCCACATCACTTACCGAAGCGGGATATGTCGGTGAAGACGTTGAAAATATTCTTTTAAAGCTTATTCAGGCAGCTGACTATGATATTGAAAGAGCAGAAAAAGGTATAATATATATTGACGAAATCGACAAAATTGCAAGAAAGTCAGAGAATCCTTCAATAACCAGAGATGTTAGCGGAGAAGGAGTACAGCAGGCTCTTTTAAAAATTCTTGAAGGAACAATTGCTTCAGTGCCTCCCCAAGGAGGAAGAAAGCATCCCCATCAAGAATTTATACAAATTGATACAACCAATATTCTCTTTATATGTGGCGGTGCCTTTGACGGAATAGAGAAAATCATTGAAAACAGAATAGGCAAGAAGTCAATGGGCTTTGGTGCCAAAATAGAGAGTCCTAAAAAGACTAATTTGGGTGAAATATTAAAGAACATCCTTCCTCAAGACTTGCTGAAATTCGGACTTATTCCCGAATTTGTCGGAAGATTGCCTGTTATTGTTACTTTGCAGTCGCTTGACAGAGATGCTCTCGTGAGGATATTGACCGAGCCGAAAAATGCTCTTGTAAAGCAATATCAGAAGCTCTTTGAAATAGATGACGTAATTTTGGAGTTTGAGAAAGAAGCTATTGAGGCAATAGCAGACAAGGCAATTGAAAGAAACACCGGCGCAAGAGGATTGAGAGCAATAATTGAGGAAATTATGCTGGATGTAATGTATGATGTGCCGTCACAAGAGAATGTGGAGAAATGTATAATTACGAAGGATACTGTTGAGAAATTGGTACCACCTAATATAATAATAAATGAGAACAAGAAATCGGTAAAAAAGCCGATGAATAAAAAATCTCGTGTAAAAAAAGAGTCAGCCTCCTAAAAATTCATGATAAATAATTAATATGGGTAAAGCCAAAAGAGCCAAGAGGGAGAGAAATCCTCCCGAAAGGCTCTTTTTGTTTGGCCTCTTGGAATGAAATGAAAGAGGCAAAAGCGAAGGGACTCGATGTAACGAGCTTTTATTTTTTGTAAGACATTCTTATGGATAAAAATTACTTTATGCAAGTATTAGGATAAAATATGAAACAACGTAAATAATATAAATGCAGCATTGAGGAATTGTTGGCTTTGCCTATATTCACAAATTAAGAATGATTCGGGGAGGACAAAAAATGTTTACAACAACTCTATTTATCATACAGTTTTTTTTCTCGGTCATAATAGGACTATATTTTTTAAACCTTTTAAAATCACAGCAATGCAATAGAAGTGCCATTGATAAAGAGTCAAAAAAAGAGCTGGAAAAACTAAAAAAGCTAAAAGAAATAAAGCTTACGGAGCCTTTATCGGAGAAAACAAGACCTTCTTCGCTAAAGGAAATTGTAGGGCAAAGTCAGGGAATTAAGGCCCTAAGGGCAGCTCTATGCGGTCCAAACCCTCAGCACGTGATTATTTACGGTCCGCCGGGGGTGGGTAAGACAGCGGCAGCAAGGGTAATACTTGAAGAGGCGAAGAAGAGTGAAATGTCTCCCTTTAAGAAAGATGCAAAATTCGTAGAAGTAGATGCGACGACAATACGATTTGACGAGAGGGGAATAGCCGATCCGCTGATTGGATCGGTTCACGATCCGATATATCAGGGAGCTGGAGCCTATGGAGTTGCAGGCATTCCTCAGCCCAAACCCGGCGCGGTAACCAAAGCTCACGGCGGAATACTCTTTTTGGACGAAATAGGTGAGCTTCATCCGATACAGATGAACAAGCTCCTAAAGGTCCTGGAGGACCGGACTGTCTATTTGGAGAGTGCGTATTACAGTTCTGAGGACAAAAATATTCCACCTCATATACACGAGATATTTCAAAAAGGACTGCCTGCGGATTTCAGGCTTGTAGGCGCTACAACCAGAACTGCGGATGAAATTCCTGCAGCAATAAGGTCCCGTTGTGTTGAGATATACTTTAGGCCGTTAACGCCTTCTGAGATAGCTGAAATTGCAAAAAGTGCGGCGCAAAAGGGCGGATTTGCCATTGAGGAAGGATGCGCCGAACTGGTGGCCAAATATGCCCAGAATGGAAGAGATGCCGTAAACATAGTGCAGATTGCGGGAGGAGTGGCTATTGTAGATGGTAGGAGACTCATAGAAAGAAAAGATATTGAATGGGTAATAGAGTTTGGTCATTATAGCCCGCGGATTGACAAAAAGGTGACAAAAGGCGAACATGTGGGATGTATAAATGGTCTTGCGGTATTCGGCAACTCAATCGGTACAATAATCGAGATTGAGGTCAGCGCAATAAGGACTGCCGGAGGAAAAGGTACGATTAAGATATCCGGAATAGTTGAAGAAGAGGAGATGGATGGAAGAGGCCACAAGCTAAGAAAAACAAGTTCTGCAAGGTCTTCGGTGGACAATGTTATGACAGTCTTAAAGAGGGTTCTCGGTGTCAATTGCGAAGATTATGACATTCACTTGAACTTTCCCGGTGGCATACCCATAGACGGTCCGTCGGCAGGTATTGCCATAGCTGCGGCGATTTACTCTGCCATCAAAAATCTGCCTGTAAGCAGTGAAATTGCAATGACCGGTGAGATTTCCATAAGGGGAAAAGTAAAGCCTGTCGGCGGTGTTGTAGCAAAGATTGAGGCAGCAAGAAATGCGGGGATAAAAAAGGTACTTGTTGCAAAAGAAAACTGGCAGGATATGTTTGAAGACATGGATATTGAAGTGATACCGGTGGAAGATATATTTGACGTTATTGAGCTGGTATTTGGCAAAGGTGAGGAAAAAGCGGACAATGTTCAGATAGAAAGCAAGGCTGTAAATATATTAAGTGCATCGGGGGCATGAGAAGAAGGCCATTTACAAAATTAAATTTTAATAATAATATATTAGTGATAATGTGTTCGTTCAAAATCGGAACTGAGTATTATCGCTGAATATTATTTTTAAAATTTACAAAGCGGGTGTTTGAATGAAGGACATTTTTATACTGGGAATAGAGACAAGCTGTGATGAGACTTCTGCATCGGTTGTGAAAAACGGTAGACAAGTGCTTTCAAACGTTATCTCATCCCAGGTTGGTCTTCACCAAAAATTTGGAGGTGTTGTGCCCGAAATTGCTTCAAGAAAGCATGTCGAGCTCATAATGCCGGTTATTCATCAAAGTCTTGAGGAAGCCGGAGTCAAAATCGAAGAGGTGGATGCCATAGGAGTGACATACGGCCCTGGCCTTGTGGGAGCGCTTTTGGTTGGGCTTTCGGCAGCTAAAGCTTTGGCATTTGCCTTAAACAAGCCCCTTATCGGAGTACATCATATTGAAGGGCACATAGCTGCCAACTATATAGAATACAGCTCATTGCAGCCTCCTTTTGTATGTCTGGTTGCCTCTGGAGGCCACAGCCATATTGTGCATGTACAGGATTATGACAGATTCGAGATAATGGGAAAAACCAGGGACGATGCCGCAGGAGAGGCTTTTGACAAAGTTTCAAGAGCTGTCGGTCTGGGATATCCCGGTGGGCCGGCTATTGACAAAGCTGCAAAATTGGGAAACAGCAAGGCGATTGATTTCCCGAGAGTACATTTTGGCGGCGACAGTCTTGATTTTAGCTTTAGCGGGCTTAAAACTGCGGTACTGAATTATCTAAATACCATGGAGCAAAAAGGGGAAAAGTACAAGGTGGAAGATGTATGTGCCAGCTTTCAGTCAGCAGTTGTGGATGTTCTTACGGACAACCTTGTTTCGGCAGCAAAGAAAACAGGTGTGAAAAAAGTGGCATTAGCCGGCGGGGTGGCTGCAAATTCTCTTTTGCGCAGCGAGCTTGCGAAAAAGGCCGAAAGGCATCAGCTGGATGTATTTTATCCAAAGCCGATACTTTGTACCGATAATGCAGCAATGATAGCTTGTGCCGCTTATTATGAGTTTTTGAAAGGTCATAGGTCCGATGTATACTTAAATGCTGTACCCGGATTGAAGCTGGGTGAAAGATAAAAAGCTGTGGATAACTTTTTAGTTAATCCACAGCTAATTTATTTTCCTACACAACGAATATTGGCGTAAAGTGGTATAAAAGTAAGAGAATGAATTGAGATAAAAATAGGAATACAGGACTATTTTTTTTCTTAAATTTTAGCCGTCAATTGAAAGAGAAACTCAAGAATATAATTAGATTATATTAGAAGCCAGTATTTTCAAGGTTTTTGGACGTACGTTCCGTTTGAAAGGTATTTTTAAAGAGAATGTTTACATAAATAAATTAGGCCGAAAGTCCTATTTAAAAAAGATGTTCGTTTGACGAAGGTTGTTGAAATATGTCGTGTGAATATTGTGGAAATATTACTTAAACCCAGTTGTCCCAAAAGGTCAAACATGTGGATAACGCTGTGGATATTGTGGATTAATTTTAATACATGGGGACAAATGAATAAAAAAATGTTCGAAAATATAGATTGGAAACTTTGACAAAATAAAAATACATTATAGTTTTTTAGTTTCAAATATTTTAGAAGGTTATCGGCAGATCGTAAATCCCATTCCATTGAATTGTTGAATGTGAATTTATGTAAACTTATACGGATGTGTTTTTTTTGATTCGGGTAAATTGAAAAGAGGGGAAGGCATTTTGAAAAAGCTTTAAAAAGAACATTCGGGTGGATTGGTTTCATCCACCCGAATACATAGTATAATACTGCATAACTTTTTTAACATAATTTTGGGTTTCGTTAAAAGGAGGAACACCGCCGTATTTGATAACGTTGTACGGACCTGCATTGTATGCTGCAAGGGCAAGAACCATATCACCGTCAAATCTTGCGAGCTGGTCTTTGATATACCGTGTTCCGCCGTCAATGTTCTGAGCAATATCCCAAGGGTCACTGACATTTAAGGCATCCGCGGTTCCGGGCATCAGCTGCATCAGGCCTTGGGCACCCGAATGGGAAAGGGCGTAAGGGTCAAAGTTGGACTCCTGTTTGATTATTGCCCTTATCAGGTTTTTGTTGACACCGTATTTTGCAGAGGCCGCGTCAATACACCGGTTTATCAATTCCATGCGCGCATTACTATCCTCGGGTATATATGCGGTACTCTTGGCTCGGGAAAGCTTGGCTCTTTGAACGTCAGCGCTTCTGTCGTTACCTTCTTTATCCACTGCTTTTGCACTTGAAGTTGAACCCGATGTACCGTAAGCATCCAGGCTGAAGGAATAGATACTTTCATCAACATCATTGCTGCCGTCTATGACCGCACTTAGCACCTGGCTGAAGCTCGAGGAAGATTTGGCGAATTTAATCGGAACTCTGCTTTGAATTTCATTTAATTTTTGCGCAAATATATCACTGACTTTCAAGCTTATCACCCGTTCTGTTTTTGAATTTGGCTGCCAAGCAATAGTTTTTCGAAGATTTATATAACTTTAAAAATAATATCGGCATCAACCGCCTCAAGCATAACACTAAATGCATAATATAATGGGAGGAAATTCAAAGCAGAACGACCGAAAATTATATTAAAGGAGAGCAGCAACAAAATTGTGAAAATACAGTCCTAACAGACTACTTTTTTTACCCGTTTGACAAATTTGGAGCAGACCTTTTTGCTTCTGCCGTCATATTTGCGCACTGTAAACAGCTCGCATGTACCGAAAGCTCTATCTTCCAAATTGGAGGTGTCAAAGATAATAAAGTGTTCGCAGTCTATGCAAGTATGTATTTTTCTCTTTATAGTGCTGAACGCGGGCATGAATCTGTGTTTGGAACAAACGTAATCCGAAGACACTATTCCTTTTTCGATGCATAATACATCGTTGTTTATATTTATAGCTGTTCCTTTAAGGCAATTGCTGCACGATCTTTTTAATTTCTTCAAAGTTTACTCCTCCCAACAAATATTACCGGAATCTACTGTTTCCAATACACTGACCTTGAATCCAATAGCTTTGGCGGTTGAGATTTTGGAAATTTTAAGCGGACATTTGCCCTTTCAATTTTTATATAAAAATTATTGAAGAATTATCTCTAATTCTGTTTTTGAATAATAATATAAAGTTGTCTCGGTACACAATATTATAACACCACATAACTGCTTGTGGAAGGATGTGGGAAATAATATTCATTAATTTTATTTAAAAAAAGAAGCCATTAAGGTATAATAATGTAAAACCCTTGAATTGCATTGGGGTGTGGACATAATGCAATGTTATCAAAATAAATCATAGTAATGCTACAAAGGAGATATTTATGAAAAAACCTATTGTTTTAAGAAAAAGGTATGTACCCTCTGAAATCATTGATATAAGCGGAGATGAACTGATTTTCAGGAATGAAGAGCTTCTGATAACGAAGTGGGAACCGATAAAAAAGCGTCCGGATATTTCCGGAGGGATTTCGTTTGCATTTTTGAAGGAGGGCTATAAGGTCAGCAAATTTTTCGGCCCGTACGGCGAGTTTAAATACTGGTACTGCGACATAATAAAAGTTTTATATGATGAGAAACAGGATAAATATACGTTGGTGGATTTACTCCTTGATGTTAAAATAATGCCCGACGGCCGGGTTGAAGTTCTGGATGCCGATGAACTTGCTGAGGCATTGAGGAATAATATAATAAGTCAGGATGAAGCCTGCATGTCGCTTGGCATATTGGATAAAATACTTAAGATGGCTTATAGCGGCAAATTTCCGCCGGAGGTTTGCTTGAAAGATTATTAATTGCAACATATTAAACTATGTAGGTAAGGAGCATTTAATAATGGATAGGTTTATTGACATGCATACCCACTCTGTTGCATCCGATGGCAGTATGCGTCCGTCAGAGCTTGTAAGGCACGCAAAGGAAAGCGGTTTATCGGCAGTAGCTCTTACGGACCACGATACTGTTGACGGCATAAAAGAGGCCCTTGAGGAAGGGGAGAGACTGGGATTTGAGGTTGTTCCCGGTGTGGAAATAAGTTTGGATTTCGATACTGAAATGCATATGCTGGGTTACTTTTTTGGCGAAAGCTATCTTAATATTGAACCTGTTCTTAAGAGATTGAGGGAAAACAGGGAAAAAAGAAATCCCAAAATTGTTGAAAATCTTAGCCGCATGGGATTTGATATTACCATTGATGAGGTCATAGCCGAGGCCCAGGGAAGGGTGGTGGCAAGGCCGCATATAGCAAGCGTAATGGTAAAGAAGGGTTATGTAAAAAGCGTTGCGGAAGCTTTTGAAAAGTACCTTGCCAATGGCAAGCCTGCCTATGTAAAAAGGGAGACTTTTACTCCGGAAGAAGGCATAAAGGCAATAAGGGATGCGGGAGGAATTCCTGTTTTGGCCCATCCGATTTATTTGGGACTTAGTATTGAAGGGCTTGACGGGCTTTTGACACGGTTGGTTACTGCAGGTTTGAAAGGAATTGAGGCATACTATGTGGATAACACTGCTGATGATACCGGAAATCTTTTGAGGCTTGCCATAAAGCATAATATTGTACCTACAGGAGGAAGCGATTTTCATGGCAGGTTTAAGCCTGATATCAGCATAGGGAAGGGCAGGGGAAATTTGAGGGTGCCCTATGAGGTTCTTGAGAGATTAAAGAGTGTTGCAAGTGTTGTATAGTTTTGTAGGGTGTAATTGTAAAATGAATGGGTTGGCTTCCAATTCAAGGGTGTTGACAGATAAAATAAAAATGATATAATATTTACGAATGATGAATATATTTTTATATGCGCCCTTTCACTGCGAAGGGTTATTTTTATCGGTCAAATTGTAACATTAAAGTGACAGGCGGTAATATAATGGCAAAGGAAGAAAAAAAGGTTGTAGCGCAGAACAGAAAAGCAAGGCATGACTATTTTATTGAACAGACTATTGAAGCGGGGATTGTTTTGTCGGGTACTGAGGTTAAGTCAATCAGGGCCGGCAAAGTAAGCCTTAAGGATAGTTATGCCAATGTCAAGAACGGTGAAGTGTTTATATACGGTATGCATATTAGTCCCTATGAGCAGGGAAATATATTTAACAAGTACCCGTTGAGGGACAGAAAGCTTCTTTTGCACAGGGCCGAGATAAACAAGCTTATAGGTTATATTCAGCAGAAGGGAATGACTTTGGTACCGCTGGAAGTCTACTTTAGGAAGGGTAAAGTGAAGATTGAGCTGGGCATAGGAAAAGGTAAAAAGCTTTATGACAAGAGAGAAGATATTGCAAAAAGGGAGGCCCAGAGAGAAATTGATAAAAGGATTAAAGAAAGCTTTAGATAGGTTTATAATTGAAAATTTAACATGGGGGCGTATTGGTTTCGACGGGATTGTTGAAACTTGAGTAGCGGGTAGAGGATTCTCGTTGGCCTCTTTAAAAAACGAGAACTAAAAATAAACGCTAACGAAGATAATTACGCTTTAGCTGCTGCCTAATATAGGCGGCCCGTCAGTCCAAGGTTCCTGCGCCTTGGGTAGCTGGCGTCATTAAGTCAGGCCTTTTGAGTGGGAAGGATAAACTCTAGAACTATCACAGTGGTAGCCTTGAGCTGTGACGGATTTTAAAGGATACTGATATCCAAAGCCTGCCCTTGGGCGTTGGGTTGAGGGAATTTTAAAATAAGGGCTGCACCCGGAGAAGCTCTTGTGGATATGGTTTCGGACAGGGGTTCAACTCCCCTCGCCTCCACCACAATTTGTCTTAAAACCCTTGCGTTGCAAGGGTTTTCGGCATTTCTATTCTAAACATTTTAATGATTATAAGAGTTTTTAAACGAATAAAAAATTTTTCCTTACTTATTCTTATGTAGTTTTTTCTATAAAGTTTTGTTTTTGTTGCATAATATGTTTTGAATGTTTTTAATTTCTTCATCTTTAGAATCCAGTTGAAATGTGCTAAAATAAAAACCAACTATTATTGAATTTATACATATACAAGGGGTAAGAAATAATGGCTAAATTAACATTGCAAGAATTGGAATCAAAGCTTTGGAAAGCGGCAGACATTCTTCGTGGAGAGTTAAACGCTGCTCAATATAAAGACTATATATTTGATTTTTTATTTCTTAAACGCATGAACGATGAGTTCTTTGCTGAAAGAGAGAAAAAGAGACAGGAATTTTTAAAACAAGGTATGCCGGTTGAAGAAGTGGAAGAGCTTCTAGAAGACCCACAGATTTATGAATCTTTTTTTGTTCCTGAAAGGGCTCGCTGGGACAAGCTTAAAAATCTTAATTTGAATATTGGGCCTGAATTGGATAAAGCGTTCAAGGCTATTGAAGATGAGCCAAAGAACGTTGAATTGATTGGTGTCCTGACTACGGCAAATTTTAACGATAAAGAACGAGTTAGCGATAAAAAGCTGTCCCAGTTATTGTTGCTCTTTGATACCATGCAATTAGATACTGACAATTTGGAAAGCTCTGATATGTTGGGAGATGCTTATCAATATCTCATTAAGGAGTTTGCAGATGAAGGCGGAGCCAAGGGCGGTGAATTCTATACACCGGCCGAAGTGGTTCAGGTGCTTGTAAATATCTTGAAGCCCCAAGAAGGAGACCGCATTTACGATCCGACAGTTGGCAGCGGTGGTATGCTGATTAAGAGTATTGAATATGTTCGCGATCATGGCGGCAATCCTCGGAATCTGTCTTTGTTCGGACAAGAAATCAATTTGTCAACCTGGGCGATTTGCAAGATAAATATGATCTTCCATAATGCGAAGGGCGCTGATATCCGAAAGGGTGATACCATCCGCAACCCGATGCATCTGGAAGGCGGCGTACTGAAGACCTTTGACAAGGTATTGGCAAATCCTCCGTTCTCTCTGAAAAACTGGGGTTATGAAGAAGCCATGGCAGATCCATATCATCGTTTTGTGTATGGTGTACCGCCACAGAGTTACGGAGATCTGGCATTTGTGTCCCATATGATTGCTAGTTTGAATGCCAAGGGTAAAATGGGTACAGTAGTTCCCCATGGTGTGTTATTCCGTGGTGGGACTGAAAAGAAAATTCGTGAAGGGTTTATTAAGGATGATTTGATAGAGGCAGTTATTGGACTACCTAGCAATATTTTTTATGGAACTGGTATTCCAGCGGCACTGTTGATTATAAACAAGGACAAACCGCAGGAGCGTAAAGGTAAAATTCTTTTTGTGGATGCCAGTCAGGGATTTGTGAAAGATGGAAATAAAAATAAGCTTCGTGATGAGGATATCGAAGCTATCACTAAAGCATTTGATGACTTTGAAGACAAAGAGAAATTCTCTGCTGTGGTGAGCTTGGATACTATAAAAGAGAATGATTATAACCTCAATATCAGCCGCTATGTGGATACGTCCGAGGATGAAGAGGAAATTGATATTGAGCAGGTTTTGCAGGATATTCGAAATTTGAAGATGGAGATTGCGGATACTGAAGAAAAGCTCAATGATTATCTTGAAGAACTAGGATTGGATTGTATGGATATAGATAAATTTGAGGAGAACAAAGGGGAAGAAACTCTTGAGGAAGACGATGATGTTGTAGGAGATAACTCTTTTTATATAAACGGGGCGATAACAATTCCAGATAGTGCTGACTGGGAAGAATTTTTGGATGAAATGCTTCAGTGGCTTGAGAGTAAGGGAGCATACTTTTTTGGAGGAACCAATAAAGTTGAGGATAAGGAAGAAGCTGCACGACAGATTTTGAAGGAAACTACTGGTATGAAGTGGGTGGATGACAATGAGTAGAGAAGGATATAAGATGACTGAGCTTGGAGAGATACCTATTGAGTGGGAAGTGAAGCCTATAAGAGAGGTTGCAGAGGTCAATCCTGAAAGTTTAGGAAGTAAGACAGATAAGGATTTTATTATAAATTATATAGATATTGAGAGCGTAAGCACAGGAAAAATTTCAAACATCAAAGAATTATCATTTGGAGAGGCTCCAAGTCGGGCAAGAAGAAAAGTTCGAAAGGATGATGTAATAATTTCAACCGTTAGACCTTATTTAAAGGCTTTTACTCTAATAAAAAGCAACACAGAAAACTTGGTTTGCTCAACAGGTTTTGCAGTATTAAGAGCTAAAAACAATAATTTACCTCAATATATTTATCAATGCACATTAAGTGATAGCTTTTTAAACCAATTATCTAACAAGATGGTAGGGTCAAATTATCCTGCTGTAAATTCATCCGATGTTCAAGAAACTTTGATACCAATTCCTCCTCTACTTGAACAGAAAAAAATCGCTGATATCCTTTCTACCGTAGACAAGCAAATTGAGCAAACCGATGCATTAATCGAAAAAACAAAGCAACTCAAAAAAGGATTGATGCAGAGGCTTCTGACCAAGGGGATTGGGCATACCGAGTTTAAGGATACGGAGATAGGGACGATTCCTAAAGAGTGGGAAGTAGTAAAGTTAGGTGAAGTTGTAGAAATTGTTAATGGAGCAACTCCAAGCACTAAAGTCGAAAAGTATTGGGTTAACGGTTCAATACCTTGGGCAACTCCTTCTGATATTACTTCAAACGGCAAATATATAAGTGCAACAGAGAAATATATTACTGAAGACGGACTTAAAAATTCATCAATGACATTACTCCCTTCTGGAAGTATCTTAATGACAAGCAGGGCTACAATAGGAGAAAAGTGCATTAATACTTTGCCAATGGCGACAAATCAAGGTTTTAAATCAATGATTTGCTCAGAAAGGATTCAAAATGAGTTCTTGTATTACATGATTGATTTAGTAAAGATAGACTTCATTAAGTTGGCAAGTGGAAGTACATTTCTGGAGATATCCAAGAAAGATATTGAATTGTACAAGATACTGTTACCGCCAATACAAGAACAAATTTACATTGCTAACATATTGTGCCAAGTTGATAAAAATATAGAGTTATGCGCAGATAAAAAAGAAAGTTTGCAGAAATTAAAAAATGCGTTACTGCAGAAACTGCTTACAGGCAAAATACGAGTTTACTGATAGGAGGTGAAAAAATGTCATACCTCGGTAACGAAGAAACACTGGTAGAACTGCCAGCCATACAATACATAAAAGAAAAACTAGGTTATGAATTCATCCATGGAGAACAGTTAACCCCTGAACACGGAGAGCGAGATTCCATGACGGAAGTTATTCTTGTCAAGCGTCTGGAACGTTCCTTGAAACGTTTGAATCCTTGGATGGATGAAAGCAATGTCAATAAATCGGTTCGGATTCTTACTCGCCCTGAAAATTTGGGGACCAATCTTCTTGAGATAAATGAGAAGATCTATGATGTACTTGTGAACCTGACTTTTGCTTTGGAACAGGACTTGGATGGGAGTGGGCAGAAGAAGTATCACACTGTTAAGTTTATTGATTGGGATAATCCGAGCAACAATGAATTTCTTGTGACACGGCAATTTAAAATTCATGGTCCCCCAGTTTAAATTGCAAGTTTAATTGCCTTACAAAATCTTACAGAACCCTGTTTTAAG
>NZ_DAORXT010000049.1:0-21819 GCF_035371925.1 Acetivibrio sp.
AAATACTATTGTCTTAACGTGTGTCAAAATGGGAAACAGGTCTTGGAATTTTTTATTATCAAATCTTTATGGATTCAATTGCCAATTTGTTGTAGACAGTGGTATAATAATTTAAAAAATGGTATCTGATGATGATTCTTGTACTGCTAAAACCAGAGTAAAAAAATTGGTGTCGAATTAAATCCAATGAAAGTATCTTCGTAAAAAGTTCTGATGGGCTGTTTGGTCATATTGCTGACTGACGTAAACAACCGGTACCAAAGGATAAAAAAATAAGGGGTGATTAAAATGGCAGATTCAATATATGGTTTGCAAAGTGCATTAAATTCCGTTAACAGAAATCTGAACATTGTTAATGACAATGTACGGCAAATGGCGGCAATGGTTGATCAAGTGCAAAACAGAGTAAACGTTGTCGACAATAACGTCAAGGTCGTTTACAGCGAGCTGGAAAAATTGGCCCATGAGTTCCATGCTTATGTTCAAAAGGCTGACCATCAACACAACCTTTCCGTTGCCGAAACCCGCCTTATAAAAATAAGGCAGGAGCTCGAAAACAAGTTTGGCCACTACAGCGAAGTTCGGCGTACCATTGTCGGCATACTGCAGGCAAACGATCTTGATATTATCCGCAAAGAAACCATTACTTCAGCCACAGAAGAATTGATGCTTTCTGCGCCGGGTTATTGGCTCGCACCCGCACTTGTCGCACTTGCGGCCTGGATAAACGATGATAAGGAGCTTGCCGACAGGGCAGTTAGAGAAGCATTACACCGCAACGATGAAAAAACCTCTCTTCTTTTCGCACTTATCTGCCGCCGCGCAGACAGGAAATCATCATGTCTTAAGTGGATTCAAAGGTATCTTGCCAACCAAAATGAAGAAAACTTGGACAGAAAAGCAATTATCATACTTGACGCTTTTGCATCAGGTCTTTTAGGAGTAGATTCTGAGGGTCTTGTTGCAAAACAGCTGAACGAGTGGATGATGCGGCTTGAGGATAAGCCGGGTTTCGTTGAGCAGCAAATAAAACAGTGGTCAGATGCAATTAATCTTAAACGTACTACATATTCCGGCGGATACGAATATCTTCGCAAATACAGCAAAACATGGCCAAAACTTCAGTATATCATGGAAGGAGCTTACCTTCACGCCAATTTGCTCAATTACTTTGAAAAGATCTTCAACAAGCAGCCTTCGGGTTCTGCTCTTAAAGAGCAGCTTGATGAGATACTTTATTCTCTTGTAACAGAATTTGATGATGAAGAGCTCCCGCTGCGTGAGGAAGAAAGGCTTAACCAGCTTATTGTCGATTACAACGGCAATCTGGCACGTGCAAAACAAACAATGCAGATGGAAAAGACAGCCTTCGAAACACATAAAGATTTTACACAGCTGTTAACAGACGCAGCGATGAAGCCGGAATTAGTCCATGCCAGCGTATCTACGCAGAAATTTGCAATAGCACTATCCCGCGATTGGATTGCTGCAGCCTATAACGATGTTACTGCAAAAAACCGTATGGAAATTCCCCATGAGATCGAAATTAACGTCGATAACTTCAACGAAACCACTATAGACGGAAAGAATGAACCCGAACTGTTAGAAAAGTGGGAGACTCTTGTCAATAAAGAAAAGGAGGAAATTTTGTCCCAAAATGTTCTTAATGCGTTTCAGAAGTTTTGCCTTTTTGGTGGAGCAGCCATTGGCATTATTGGGTTGACTGCTGCTCTTACCGGTCAGATTTTTCTCGGTCTAATTGCCATCGTCGGTGGAGCCGGCATGATTATCAACCACTTTACCAAGAAAAAAGCCATTAATGCCCACCGCAAGAAGATTGAAACCCAGTTTGCTGAAAAACTTGAAAAAGGTGCGCAGATTATTCGTGCTACCCTTGCAGAAGTGGTTGATTTCCGTTCCGAATTCGCCGAAAAGGATGGCGAAAGCAAGAAAGTTACCGACTTTTTGGAGCAAATCAAACCCGAACAGTATATCAAAAGACTTTCGGATTCTCCCCGCCGTATTCACACTACCGGCTGATAAAGTGTTTATTACTATTAAGACAGGAGGATATTCCAATGGATAAAAAGATACTATTAAACTACGATTCTGAGGAAGTATCTGCCAAGAATTTAAACTCCGATTCAAATAAAGAGTATGGAAGTATTCAGGATAACGAATCAAAATCACCCTTAGCATGCGGATTGCCTTCATGGAGCATAGAACCCCCGGCAATCGCAATTCGAAAGAAGGTGCGTATATTATAATGAATCCCAAAACATTGAAGCCGCCTGCTACATATGCTGAATGGGCGGAAGTGCTTGATAAGCTCAGAAAAAAAGAAGATGATCCCAGTGTTATTGAGGCTATGCATAAAGGTACATTAGTATGGCAATCGGGTGTTGCTGAGCGTTTTTCCCAAAAACTCATCGACACCATTAATGCCCGTATGAATTCCGCTGTTGATAAGTTCCAAAAAGATATGCAAAGATCAAACGGCCATGAGGAAGCGATTATTCAGGCGCTTCTTTCTCTTCGTAAAGAGTTCGGTTTCCTGTATCAGGCTATAAACTTGCCTGTTATCCCTGAAAAAGACATGTCCCGCTATTGCAGTCTCGTTCGTGAGCAAGCCGATAAAGCGCAATCCTCACTCGAGGATTCGGCTAAAAAGGACAGAACAGGAAAGCTGGCGAGCATTGTCAGAAACCACAAAGTAAACAATTTTTAACCATGGAGGAGAAAAAACATGAGTACACTTTCCCAGTGCAGAGAACTTATAAAGCGGTATTCGACAGCACGTATTCCGTTTATTGCAATAAACACAATCGAACGCGGTCGAACCCTCGAGCTTTTGAAGGAAGTTTCCAATTCTTTGTCCCTTACGTTTTACGTGCATACCCTTTCAAAAGGTACGTATGAACTTAGTACCGATAAGGTTGTCAATGAAGAAAAAACCGTTTATGGTGCAATAGATTTTATGAGCGAGCAGATGAAGCGGCGACAGTATCTTACTTTTGTCCTGACCGAAACTCCAGACCTTAGTACGGACAACAGTGATTCCCGTCAAATGCTTGATCTGGTTACCCTTGCCGAAGAATCCGGCGGTGTAGTTATTGTCCTTACGAATAATCCCATCTGGAATCAGCTGCAGCGCCTGGGCATGGTAATAAAATTGGATCCGCCAGACGAAGATGAGATGTATGAAATAATAAAAGAGTACATCGATGATTACAGAAATGAAATCACCATCGAATGGGATAATAACGACATTCGTGAAGCAGCTGCCGCATTGGCAGGCGTTACCCGCATAGAAGCACAAAATGTCATTGCATCACTTATTGCAAATAAAAAAATAACAAAGGAAGATCTGGCTGAAGTTCGTTCTTCAAAAGACAGACTTTTTCACAATATCTCCGGATTGGAGAAAATTAAAGTGGATCCAAATGTAGCCGATGTAGGTGGCCTTGACGGGTTGCGTAAGTGGCTTGATGAAAAAAGGCTGTTATTTACACCTGAAAAGCGTGATGAGATGCGCTCCAGGGGATTACTTCCACCGAGAGGCATTTTGCTTGTTGGCGTTCCCGGATGCGGAAAATCGCTATCTGCCAAATCAATTGCCGCGAAATGGAAATTCCCTCTGTACAGGCTTGATTTTGCCACTGTGCAGGGAAGCTATGTCGGCCAATCCGAACAACAGTTGAAAGATGCACTTACCACTGCTGAAAATGTAGCTCCCTGTATTTTGTGGATTGACGAAATTGAAAAAGGTCTTTCGGGTGTCGGCAGCAACAATGACGGCGGCGTTTCTACACGTATGGTCGGACAATTTTTGTTCTGGATGCAGGAATGCAAAAAGCAGGTGTTTGTTGTTGCTACAGCGAACGATGTGTCCATGTTGCCAAGTGAATTATTGCGCCGCGGCCGTTTTGATGAAATTTTCTTTGTTGATTTACCTACGGCAGATGAACGCAAAGAGATACTTACACTATATGCAAAGAAATACCTGAAAACAGAACTGTCTGCCGATCTATTTGACAAGATTATTGATATAAGTGACGGTTTCACCGGTGCAGATATAGAGTCATGTATGCGCGATATCGCATACCGTGTTTTAGCGAACGAGAATTTTCAATTAAATGATGAGAATATTATCTCAGCCTTTAGTAATGTTATTCCGTTGTCTCAAACTGCCCCGGAAAGGATTGAGGCTATACGCAACTGGGGAAAAGAACGGGCTGTTCCCGCTTCCGGAAGGCCCATTGGAAGCGCAACCTTCAAAAAAGCGGAGCTTAAGGTTCGTAAGGTTCTTGTTTAAAGTGAGGAGGAATAATAAATGCCAAAGCCTTTGATTAAACCATCACAAGTCCAAACTCAAAGCGATTCAATGTTAAGCTTGACTCAAAACAATGCTTCCACAAAAGTATCTACTAAAGAAGATAAGATGAAATTGGACAGATTGCTTCGCAAGCAACGCTCCGAAACTTATATGAATGCTGTCAGGCGCCTTGATGCAGGCGGCCATATATGTAATTCCCAATCAGCAAAAGAAATCATCGCTGCAATATGCAATGAGTTTCCTGAGGTTGAGCTTCCGGATTTCCTGCTGGGTATTGTATCAAAGTGTTACCTCGGAGAAAACTACGAAGTTCATACTCTGGATATCAAGGGAAATATAATCGAACACTTCCGTCGTGGCCAAAAGTTAAATGGCGGTTTGGAAAGAGCTCGTTCCATCGCAATACACGGCGGTTATGAATTTATTGAGGTATATGTGGACTGCTTGCGGGCGGTTAGCCCTAATGGAAGTGTCTCCGTCATCAAATAGTTCTATGAATTGGGCATCTGTTAGAAAACGGGACTTTAGAAAATTTGGTGCGTGCTAAAGTACGGATATACTCTTTTCTGGTGATTATCGGCAATACAAATCAGAAAAGAGTATTTTTATGTAGGAACGGCAAGTTTTATATAGTATTTGAGATAAAATTTAGCAATAGGCATAACAACGAAATTAAAAATAATCCATTTAATGTACCAGCCAACCATAATCCTGTCTACAATCCACAATATAATCAACAAACACTGTCTCGTCTTTGATTTGATACAGAATCAGATAATATTTTTCAACAAACATCTTATGATATTTATTTTGGGGTATAAACTCTGCAGTAAGAAATGGGAATCGTTCAGGCATTATAGAAAGAGAGCGAATAGCACTCATAATATCGTTTTTTACTTTACGTGCAGCAGCAGGACTTTTTCGTGCCAAAAAAAGTACGTGACCCGCTAACATTTGACGGGCACGTTCGGAAACAATAACCCTATACTGAATCTTCTTTTCCATATTCCACCTCGTCAATAATGCTTTCGAGATAGTTGTCCAATTCATCAGGTGTAACTCCGGCACGGCCAGCCAAGCGGTCTTCCTCAACGGCCAGCAGTTCTTCCCTTAATTTCAGCATTTTTTCCCGACGGGTAAAAGCCTCTATATCCATCACTACGAGATCCCCCTCGCCGTTCTTAGTGAGAAAAACAGGCTCTCCAGTGGACTTGCACAAAGCTGCAATTTCATTATAGTTTTGCCGGATACTTGCGGATGGCTTAATCTGCATAGTATCAACTCCTTATAGTAAAATTCTAATTATATTATACTCTTTTGATGCTATAATATCAATTAGTAATTATTCTATTTTACATAATGCTACGTAATATAGACAAATCCAAACACTCTTCTTAAGACACAGTGCAAATATGTCTGACACTATGGATTTCTAAATTGTTATCTATCTGTCCAAAAATCAAATCTTATTGATAAAAGTAATAATTCCACTTCATAAGATTTCGCTAAATAAAGCGGTCAACAGAAACTGCCGACCGCTCCAATCAAATTCGATAATCATCCTTCAGGGATTCCATTAACCCGTACTCCAGCAAAATTTCCTCCAAACGTTCCTGGGACATGGGTTTGGGTATTGTAAAATGAGTATTTTCATCTATCGCTTTTGCCAACAGCCTATATTCGTCGGCCTGCTTAGAATTCGGCTGATATTCGATAACAGTTTTTCTGTTGATTTCAGCCCGCTGTACCACATTGTCCCTCGGAACAAAATAAATCAGTTGAGTTCCCAATTCTGCGCAAAAAGCCCTTAAAAGATCGATTTCTCTATCAACATTACGGCTGTTGCATATAATACCTCCCAGTCTCACTCCACCCTTTTGAGCAAACTTTGCAATTCCTTTTGCGATATTGTTGGCAGCATACAACGCCATCATCTCACCACTTGCCACAATATAAATTTCTTTAGCCTTTCCTTCACGAATCGGCATAGCAAATCCGCCGCAAACAACATCTCCAAGTACGTCATAAAATACATAGTCCAAATCATCATCATAGGCACCCAGCTGTTCCAGTAAACCGATGGAAGTAATAATCCCGCGTCCCGCACATCCAACGCCGGGCTCAGGTCCTCCGGACTCCACACATTTTATTCCGCAAAATCCTGTACGCATAATATTTTCCAGTTTCACATCTTCCCCAGTCTCACGCAGTGTATCCAGAACTGTACGCTGTGCAAGGGTTCCCAATAAAAGCCTTGTAGAATCGGCCTTGGGATCACATCCCACCACCATAATTTTTTTACCGCTTTCCGCAAGTCCTGCGGTAAGATTTTGCGTAGTAGTAGACTTTCCAATGCCACCCTTTCCATAAATAGCGATTTGTCTTATTTCTTTACTCATATCTCTCTATCCTCCATAATCTATATAGTATATTCCGGCTGCGGCAATGCACTCGCCAAATGCAATTTTTCTAAAATACTCCGGCGAAGTGAGAGAAACTCGGTCCCTCCACGATGGCGAGGATGCGGAAGATTAATCTCCATGATCTCATTGATTTTTCCGGGCCGCGGAGTCATAACCACAATTCGGTCGGAAAGATAGATTGCTTCGTCCACATCGTGGGTTACCAGAATCATTGTCGTTTTATTTTCTTTATGCAACTCAAGCAATTTATCCTGAATATCGGAACGGGTAAAGGAATCTAAGGCACTCATGGGTTCATCAAGAAGCAATACCTTTGGATTATTGATTAGAGCCCTAGCAATAGCAACTCTCTGAGCCATACCTCCGCTTAACTGATGAGGGTAAGATTTTTCAAAGCCCTTAAGTCCGATCAGATCTATATAATGTGCCACACGGTCTTTATTCTCCTTATAAACATGGCGTGCCTTAAGTCCGGTTGCTATATTTTTCTCAACAGTCAGCCATTGGAAAAGACCCCCATTTTGAAAAACATAGCCCCGCTGCGGGTCCGGTCCGAAGATTTGCTCTCCGTTAAGAATCAGGGTTCCTGTTTCCGGCTTGTCAAGACCTGCTATAAGCCGTAAAAGAGTTGTCTTTCCGCAACCAGAGGAACCTATGATGGAAAGGAATTCTCCCCGGCGGACGGATAAATTGATATCCCGAAGCACCTCAACATGGCTTCCGGCGTCGTCATAATAAGTGTAGTTTACATTTTCTATATGTAAAATAACATCACTGATTACCGATAAGTTTTTGCTCATTCTTTAACCCATCCTTTCTGCCACCGGAGCACATTTGCCCGAATCAACCCCAGTATTTTCATAATTAGACTAAACAGTACGGCCATAACGAGAATGGAGGCAAATACCTTATAGTAGGCAGACCACGCCTTACTTAAGTTTATGTAATACCCTAATCCTCCCGGCTGCCCCATCATCTCAGCCATCACCAAAGTTGTAAAAGCAAAACCATTGGCATTGGAAATACCGGTAAAAATGTGGGGCATGGCCTGAGGCACTGCAACATGGAATACTAAAAATGGCGTTTTTGCACCCAGTGTCCGAGCCACTTCAAACTGATACTTTGGGGTGGATTGTATGCCCTGTGCTGTGAGAGCCGCAATGGAAAACCATGCACATATTACAATAAGAAAAACAGCTGCTAAAAACGGAGACGGGAAAAGAGTCAGTGCGAAGGGCATCCACGCTACGGCAGGAATGACACCGGTAATCTTTAATATTGGATATACCCAATAATATACCTTTGGAAACCAACCGATTAAGATTCCCGTGCCCACCCCAAACACCACACCAAGAGTAAATCCAACCAAAAAAAGTTTAATGGAGTAAAGGGTATTTTGTAAAATGAAATCCCCTTCAATCAAAAAGGATTCAAGAATTTTTGCCGGTCCCGGAAAAAACGGCTGCGGTAATAAAAGAAGCTTTGTCCCTAATATATCCCAAACTGTAATGGCCAGACCCAAAGCGAAACGAAAGGGAGCCTGCCTGGAGAATTTATCTCTTCGCACAGGATCAAAATATGAAAGTATTCCTATACCGGCATAAAACAAAACAATTGCTACTAAGACCAATCGGTAAAGCAAATTAAATGTAAAGGGAATCCCTGCAACAAAATAAGTTTTGATTTCCACATTTGCCACTTGCTTTACCATAATATTGGCTGCTATTGCTACAGTAAACCCTATTAATGTCAGTGCAAAATTAGTACCCCAATTTTTAGCCGAAACCGTTTTTAGTTTTCCATATTGTTGCTTTATTTTTAATTCCGAGGATGTTAGGTTTTGTAGTTTTATTAAATTATACATAGCAGAATACCTCCTGTGGGTTGTTTATTATTTCCGCCCGGATTCTTTTGGTCACCGGGCGGAAACAACCTTTGACGAATGTTATGAACCCAGGTTAATGTCAATCTCTACATAAGCATCCTTTGTGAAAGCGTCAGGATCCGTTTTTAAATATCCAATTTGGTTCAATTGCTCGGCAAAATAGAAAACATTGTCGCGAACTTGCGTTTTATTCTTTTCGCGTTCGGCATAAGAAGGATATTGATAGCTTTTTATTAGCTTAATGGCTAATTCTCTGTCTTCAATCTGTGCATATTTACCGCTTATTATAATGTCGACTGCTTCTTCCGGGTTTTCCGAAATCCAGTTTTGAGCTGCCCTATATGCACGGAGCAATGCTGCAACCTGTTCAGGTTTTTCCTCAAGCAGCTTTTCCGAAGCATAAAGGAAACAGCAGTATTTTCCGGCAAAAGGTTCATGCTTGGAAATATCAAGAATTACGCGGAAATTTCCCGTCTTTTCCTGAACAGACCCAAAGGGATCCCACAGCGCCGCCACGTCGACTTCCCCTTTTCTCAGGGCTTCCACTGCCAGGTTTCCGTCGGAGAAAGGAAGGAACGTAACTTCTCCGTCCTCCTGCTTTGCAGAAATTCCGTTTTTCTCCAGCCACACGGATGCCACCTGGTGGGGAGTGCCGCCTATTTCATCAACGCTGATCTTTTTTCCCTTAAGGTCTTGAACCCCTTGAATCGGTGAATCTTTCGGAACAATCAATTTTATGCATCCATAGTGGAGACCGTCCACCACCTTTACCTTCACATTGTTTTCAATAGAGGGAAAGAACTGAAAATCTCCGTTAACAATCGGGATGGTACCGTTATTCAAACCGATTTTACGCGTTTCGGTATCTGCGGAGATAAGGTTGACATCAAAGCCCTGCTCCTTAAAAAAGCCCTTTTCATATGCAATATAGATAGGTGCACCGCAAAGGGAGCCGTCTTTACCGGGGATATCGATTTTTCCGTATTTATATTCTACTGCAGATGTCCCCGTTTTCCCGTTGTTCTGGGTCCCTCCTGTATTCGTCGCGCCACATCCGGAAAGCAAGCTTATAAAAATGGAAAACAGAGCAATTGCACTGATCAATTTTATAAAACCTTTCATGATAAAACACACCCCTTTACAAAATTATGTATTAGCCTTTTCAAACGCCTGTTCCAAATCCGCTATTAAATCCGCTGGATCTTCAAGACCTGCCGATATGCGAATTAAGTTTTCGGGAATATCGGCAATTTTTTTCTCTTCCGGCTCCAACTCACTATGAGTGGTCTGCGGAGAATTTACAATCAGGCTGCGGGCATCTCCAATATTGACATGATAATGAAAAAGCTTCACTGAGTTCAAGAAAGCTTCCCTTTGCTCCGTTGTTCCTTTGAAACCGAATGACAGGATGCCCCCTGCTCCCTTTGGAAAATCCCTTTGTGCCAGCTCATGATACGGGCTATCCTTCAAACCGGGATAACGAACCCATTCCACCGACTTGTGAGTTTTTAAGTATTCTGCCAAGATACCGGCATTACGTACTTGTTTTTCAATGCGCTCAGACAGGGTTTCCAATCCGATTAAAACAAGGTAAGCGTCAAAGGGCGATAGTGCAGCTCCAAAGTAATTCAGATAGTTAAAGCGTATCCTGCCAGTAAACGGAGCTTCCGGAAATACTTCGAGAAAACTGCGGTTGTTATCGTTAATATCCCGCAGGGTATAATACTTTTCCGAAAACTGAGGGAATTTATCGCTCTGCCAGTTGAATTTACCGCTTTCCAGTACCAGTCCAGCAATAACGTTTCCGTGCCCTGTCAAGCCTTTGGTGGCAGAGTAGACCACAATATCAGCCCCATGGGAAATAGGGTTATACAAGTACGGCGTTGCTACCGTATTATCTACAATCAAAGGTATGCCATGTTCATGGGCGACTTTTGCAATCGCATCAATGTCCAGAAGAACGCCATTGGGATTGCTGATGCTTTCCACATAGATTGCTTTAGTATCGGGCTTAATTTCCTCCGAAAGCTTTTCAGGATTTTCTATATTTTTAGCAAGATCAAAGGTTATGCCGAATTTAGGATAGACTTTTTTAAAGCTATCTGCACTGCCGCCATAGAGATAGGGAGAAGTCAAAATACGTCCTCCACCCTCTGCAACATTGAGCAGAGTGTAACTTACTGCTGCCATACCGGAGGATAGTGCCACCGCACCGCTGGCTCCGTCAAGGGCCGCAATTCGTTGTTCCAGTACACCAACCGTAGGATTTCCAATGCGGGTATAAAGGTTTCCCAATTCGCGAAGTCCAAATAAAGCTTTTGCATGCTCCACATCGCGAAAATCAAAGGAAGTGGTCTGATATATGGGCGGCGATACGGCATAGTTATGCTCCTTTGGATCATAGCCCGCCCGCAGTCTTTGCGTATCAAAACGATATGAAGTTTTTTCTAATTCATTTGCCATGTTAAATCTCCTCCTATAAATAAATTTAAAAGTATACATCGGGGCATTTCCGCCATGTCACAGTCACTACACATATCAAACCACCTCCTAAAGGATTGATAAATTTACTGCTTTATTTCATCAAGTTATACTTGTTGCAGCTATTGCTTTTATTTTTCATCTATTCTAAATTATACCAGACCATTTTAAGCTCCAAGCCACAAAGCTATCTTGGTTTTCAATTATGTTAACTTCCAACTTGTTCAACATATAGAACAATAGCATTCATAAACTCTTATGTTTTGGGCTATGCTGGCTTTTAGCCATGGGAAAAGGTATTTTCCAATTTTACAGGACGAATATATAACTTTTCGGATATATCCTTACCGCCTGGAATTCCGGCAGCATCTGCCCTGCAACGCTGGCAATGCCGGAATACATTGATATAAGCTTGGGCTTCTGACCTCACTTTGCTGATGAGATCACATCCCGGCGTGGTGCACCAGCTTAGCTTGTGCTGGGGAATCAGCGGAATTATGTTATAGATTTTTGCTCCGTGCTGTGCAACTGTCTTTGCCACTTCCACCACATGATCCGCATTGATCTCCGGAATTAGAACCGTATTTACTTTTACGGTTATTCCCGATTGGGATACTTTCTTAATTCCGGCTAGTTGATTTTGAATGAGAATTTTCGCGGCTTCAATTCCTTTATAGCGCTTGCCATGATAGACAATGTCCTCACAAATCTGTGCCTGTATTTTCGGATCAACTGCATTAACAGTCACGGTAAGGCTGTCAATACCCACATCAATAATCTCATCAGCGTATTCCGGTAAAAGAAGGCCGTTCGTGCTCATGCATTTTATAATATGGGGGAATTCCTCTTTGATAAGGCGAAAGGTTTGCAGTGCATAAGGTGTTGCCAAGGTATCACCCGGTCCGGCCACCCCTGCCACAGTAATATCGGGGCAAAGTTCCACCGCTCTTCTCACTGTCTCTACAGCTTCCTCTGGTGTAATAATTCCGCTTGCAACACCGGGACGGTTATCCGTATCATTGATGTCACGCTTGCAAAAATTGCAGGCAATATTGCACCCGTAAGATACCGGCAAATGAACACGCCCCTTATTGTTTTTAGCTCCCGCTGCAAAGCAGGGATGATTTTTTTTCAGATCTTCATATGTAAATGCCATAAAATTCCCCCCTAACTGTCTTCCTTAAGCAAGTTGCCGCCTACCAACTGGGCAAGAATCTCTTCCACCTCACCGGTTGCCTCAAAGACCCTTTTACCTTTGGCTATCATAACAGCTGCCGCAGCCTCACCTATTTTCAAAACAAATATTGCATCACAATCGTCCAACACTGAAATTAGATGGTCAAACCCGCCTTCGCAATGACCCTGACATTTGGCAGCCGTTTTCCGTGTCTCAACAAAATATGCCTCTTTATCCACGTCATATATCTGCCAGTATCTGGCCGAACCAAAGTGTTGATCAATGACAGTGCCGTCAAAGCTGGCAAACCCAATACGGTAACTCATACGGCCTCCCTCCCTACGCGTAGGTTGAAAGAACCATCTGATAGATGTCCTCTATAACCCGAAGCCCTCCTGTAAATCCTGCGTAATTAGTTGTCATGACCAACCGGTAAGGAGAAGGTATAGCAGCTGAAAGAAAATCATAGCCTTTTTCGTTTGCCAGTTCCTTATCCCATCCGGAGCCGATGATAAGACCTCTACCGTTATGATGGATGCCCCGTAAAATCTCCTGTGCCTTTCCCGCATCGGGCTCAAAATAAAGCGGAATTTCCTTTTTATCGCTGGTGCTTTTCAAATCGGCCCGAATGGCTTCATGAAATTTTTCCGGTGTGGCATCGGTAATGAATTGTTCCTTTGGTACAATTCCCACCTCGTGCAGTAAGAACTTAGACAGTGCAACAACATATCCCGCATCATGAAGAATATGAGCATGGTTGGGAAGACCGTAGCGAAACTCCAAAAGGAAGGTGGCAAGGTTATCAATCTCCTCATAGTAGGCATTGGACTCGTGCCGGATAAACTCCTGGGCTGCTTCCTTGTCAATATCGGCTCCTTGTTCGATTGCAAATTCCACAACTTGATTTAGGAACGCCTCCGTTTGATTGGCACCAATGGGAATGTGATGAAACCATGTATATTCCTGCCCGTATTTGGATTTGAGATGATCCGCAATGGGTTTTCCGTACCATGGGGAAACCAAAATATTGAAAAGCGCTGTCGGTATGGACTGCCACTCTTTTACCCCTCCCGACTGGGGTCCGAATAATACGTTGGCCTTTAGCCCAATACCGGCAAGCAGACGTTTGTATTCGGCCAGATTACCCTTCCAAAACGGATCCTGATACGGGATGGAAGCTATAAGATTCACCGTGTTTTTCTGCGACTTTGGCTTATTCTCCTCTTCAAACCCGCTCACATACTGATCGATAATGGCATTAACCACAAGACTGTGAGCTTCAAAATTGGTGGCCTTAAATCCCGCAGTTTCCACGGATACAATCGGCTTACCCTCTTCGGCAAATTCAGAAACCACGCTATCCACATCGTCTCCGACAATACCGGCAGTGCAACCGGTCAAAACCACCTGTAAATCCGTATCCAATACTTTGTAGGTATTTTTTATAATATCCCTCAGCCGGTTGATTCCACCAAACACAACTTCCTTCTCAGTAAAGTTTGTGCAGGGAGATGTGCACCCTCCGGCGTATCCCGTTGACCGTTCAAAAAATCCGGCAATCATCTCGCCGCAGCCGGGACCGGAATGAAGAATCGGCACGGCCCGCGGAATGGCCACCACAGTCTGCAGAGCACCGATTGCACAGGTAAAACGTTCTTGTTCAATCAATCCTGATCTACTCATTTACCGGCACCTCCTTTTAGGAAATAATACGGCGGCTGCTCAAACCACCATTTGGTGTATGGATTGATGGCATGCTTTTCGAGGTTTTTGACAAATTCATCGTTTTCGATAACTTCTAAAAGCCGCTCACCATAATTGACCAGCCCTTCATAACCCATGGAGTAATGCTCATCGCCAATTAAAAGTGACGGAATACCCAGTTTTGCTCCCCACAGTGTCATGCCGCCATGCCGGGCCAGCAATACATCGGGACGGATACGGTTTAAGGCATTGACCAGCTCAAATTCCTGCTTGTTGCAAACATTGTAGTTAAAAACATTTCCATAATCGGCTACACGCTGTGCCAGTTGGTCGTTTTCCTCACGTCCGCTGTCATAAATGGGGTCATGATGGAAAATCGCTGCACCGACCGCTTTCATGCCAAGCTCTCCCAGCACATCCAGCAACGCATGGCCATGGGCCGCACCTGCTGTTACATAAGCCTTTTTCCCGGCTAATTTTTCCCGCAGGGCTTCGATTTTGGGCAGATACTCTTTCTTTTTTTCTGCAATGATTTTTTCAGCAATTTCTTCTTTGCCGAGAATCTTTCCCAACGCCCGGAACCATCTATCCGTTTGTGCAATGCCGTAAGGTGGTGCGGCAGGAATTTCAGGAACACCAAAATCCTGTTCCAGCACTGCCCCAAGATAGCTTCCCAGCGTGGAGCAAGCCTGAACGGTAGCAGCAGCCTCACTGGCATATTTTAATCCGTTTACTGTTGAAAAAGGAGTTATGTAATTTGGTTTTGCACCAAAGGGAGCAAACCATTCGGCAAACACATCGCTGCCCCAGAAATTGATCACATTAATCATGTCATCCCGCCGCGCCCTAGGTTTTTGAATTAGCTTGCGCGCAATACCGTGATAGGCTGCGTCAAAGCCTGTGGTCCATACTTTGGAACGAAATCCTTCGCAAAAGATGGCTACCACCGGTATTCCCAACTCCTCTTCAGCTTCGTTGCAAACACTCTCCACATCGTCGCCGATAATTCCGGCAGCACATGTGGTCAATACAAAAATTGCGTTGGCCTTTGTTCGTTCATATACCTCACGAATGGTATTGGCAAGCTTTATATTTCCTCCGTAAACCGTATCCTTTTCCTTTAGATTGGTGGAAAAGATGCGGCGTGGTGTAGGGCGTTCAATACCGCGCAAAGGATAATTCACTCGATATGTAAAGGCAAATTCATGCAGACAGGAAGCACAACCCACCGGACCGTGGCTGATGACTGCTCCATCCTGAATTAACACAGTCATACAAGCCGCTTTTGAGGTAGCACATCCCAGACATTGGCTAAAGGAACGTTCTTTATCCTTTAAGCCTAATTCGCGGGCTTCTACCAGTTCCTCAGCATCTCCTTGATAACCCGTTATTGAATTAATACGAATTTCCCTTATCTGTACTTCCGGAAGGGATAAATTTATTTTTGACATTTGTCATCACTCCGTTCGCTAAAGATTCCAAACTTTTTTCACTCATTCGATATGTACGCCGGTCTAAAAGGGGAGCTGCCCCCAGATGCTTATAAAACCTTGAGCTGCTTTTATTGTCCTCAAGTACATACCAGTCAAGCCGTTTCGCACCCATTTGTAAAGCTATTTTTGCAAGCTGTTTCATAAGTGCTTTACCAATACCCTTACCTTGATATTCTTCTTTCACAAACAGGTCTTCTAAAAAGAGGTTTTGCCGTCCGGAGAAGGTGGAATATACGGGATAAAACAACCACCTCTTCTTTTCATATTAATCATATATGATTACTATGTTTAAAAATATTACACTTCCTTATAGGCAATGTCAAGTGTTTTTTATTAAACTTATATGAATACTATGTATTAAGGGATTTTAATTTTCCGTTGTCCATTTGATAAACATGTTTTCCATAATGAATGGTACTAAGATCATGGGTAACCAATAGAACTGCCGTACCTTCATTGGCGATATCAGAAAAAAGGTGCATAACTTCATAAGTAGTCTGAACATCCAAATCATTTGTAGGTTCATCGGCCAAAAGAAGTTTCGGTTTATTCATAAGTGCCCTGGCTATGGTGACCCGCCGAAGTTCACCCCCGGACAAGTGCTGTGGATAGGCATTGGCCAAATGCGCAATGCCAAACTGCTCCAAAAGGGATAGCACTCTCTTATCGACATCTCCTTGACGTTTTTGCAAATAATGCGGTAAACGAACGTTATCAAGAACCGACAAATTCGATAAAATACTATGTCCTTGCGGTATATAGCCTATATAGGAGTTGCGAAACGCAGATAATTCCCTGTCCTTCAAGGACATGATATTGCAGCCGTCAATACTAATCTGGCCGTCGGTTGGAGAAATCAGTCCGCCGATTAGATTCAAGAGGGTACTCTTTCCGCTGCCGGAACGGCCGATAATAATGGCAAAATCACCTGAATTCATTTTCAGCCCAACATCCTTGACTGCGAAAAACGGCCGGTTGCCCCGGGTATATTCCTTGCTGAGATTACTTACTTCAAGCAGCATTCTACTCCCCCTCCCTTAATGTGAGATAAGTTTGGGAACGGCTGACTTTAACGGCAAAATAGGCTGAAGCAATTGGGCCAAGGGAAAAAGCTACGAGTAATGTCCCCAGTAAAATAGCTATAATCCAAAGAAGAGAAGGCTGTATGTAAGGCAATCCTATGCTGTCGCCAATGAAAACATTAAAGGGGAATACAAATATTGCTGCAAGCATAGTTCCTATAACACCGCCCAACACGCTGATATACAGCGACTCCCAAATCAAAATGGCAGCAAGCTTTTTCGTTGTGGCACCCAGTATCCGCATAATAGCAAATTCCTTTTTTCGTTCATTGGCTGAGGCTGAAAAAACCACCATCAATATTACCAATGTTACCCCCAAAAGCACCAATGCAAAAACATGAAAGAAGGTTATAATATTGCCAAGGCTCTTTGAAATGCCGGTAATTAAATTTTGTGTCCTCACAATTTGGACACCATCCGTTTTTCTTCGGATATTGGTTATAACTCGGTCTATATCGTACCCTTCACGAACTTTAATCAGTACGGATGAAATATAGGTATCAGAATCCGTATCCTCCAAAAAGTAAAAGCCTTTTTCTTTTGCACCGGAATATAGGTCTTTAAGGGTTTCCATAGTAGCAAATACGGATTGATCCAATCCGGTCCCCGTTTTGTCAAGCTTTGCGGCCACGGGATATTCTTTATCGAAAAATTTAATGTGCTTGTTATCCTCAATCATAATATCACTTCCGATAATAACAGCACCGCTTTCAAGATTTCCCCCCAGAGTTTCTTGAATCCACGGTTGAATTGAAAAATCCGTAGCCGGATCAAATCCCACAATCTGCACAGGAAGAGAACAGCATCCTGTACTTAGTGAAATGAGGTAAAATTGTGTTGACAGTTTGGAAATACCCTCAACTTCCTGAATCTTTTGGGCAATCTCTTTATTAAAATAAAAATAGGATGGCTCTCCGGTTAAAAGAATAGATTCCTGTTCTCCCCCATGCCCAAGGGGAACCACAATCAAATCCGCACCAAGCCTTGCTTCTACACTGCGAAGCCCGTTCTTCAGGCTAAAGGACAGGACAGTTCCTCCAAAAAGTGCAAAAGACAGGATTGCAACTACCAATATTAATGCAAAGGTTCGAAAGGACTTTTTTCTGAGATTTAGAAAGGAGATCCTATTTGAAGTCAATGCATATGCCATCATAAATTTCCCCTTTGCTTTCAAATTTCCACAAGTAAACCGTATTTATACCGGCAAAAACTACAAGAGCTATGCCTATTAAGCTTAACACGGGAAGGGTTAATGACCGGCAGGTCATGTGTACTTTGGAACAAACACCCGTTATATTATTGGGAAATAGAAAGGCCAATATTCCAATGGGAATTGCGGCAATATTCAACCCTATTCTAAATTTCCTATTCTTTATTAATAGCATCAAGACACCCACAGCAATTGTCAGAATACCCAGTACAAGTTCTGCTTTTGCCGTGTTCTGGCATCTCATAGCCATCATTGAAGCTTTACAAACCGGAAAAATTAAATAAGGTCCAACAGCCAGTAAAACACCAAATACAAGATAGACAATACCTAGAAAAACTTTATTTTTCATCTTTGTTCACCTCACAAAAATAGATTTTTGGATAGATATCGTTCACCCCTGTCAGGCAACACTGTAACAATGGTTCCGCCCTGAATGCGCATGGCAAGCTTGCGTACCGCTGCAAGATTTGCTCCGGAGGACGAGCCGGCAATAATACCCTCATTTCGCGCCAGAAGCCTGGTCTCGGCAAAAGCCTCATCATCACTGACCTTTATAACATCATCCACAAGAGACATATCCATCGTGTCTGGTATAAAGTCGTTTCCAATGCCTTCTATGTCATAATCACCATGCTCTCCTCCTCCCATCGTGGAACCTATGGGGTCGGCAAGAATACCTTTAATATCCCGCTTTTGTTCTTTTAAGTAACGTACAATTCCCGCATATGTACCACCGCTTCCTGCACCAGCGACAAAATAATCTATATCTTCCCCCAAATCAGTCCAAATTTCCGGGCCGGTTGTCTCGTAATGGGCCAATGGATTTGCCGGGTTGCGGAATTGCTCCAGTGAAACGGCTTTAGGAATGGACTGCCGCAATTCCTCCACTTTTAGTTCCGCCCCCAACATTCCTTCTTCACGGGGTGTGTTAATTACTTCTGCACCAAGGGCGCGGAGCAGAGCCTGTTTTTCTTGCGAGAATTTAGTCGGCACCACCATAATTAACCGATAACCCCGGTTAAGGGCGGCAAAAGCAATGCCCAGTCCGGTATTTCCCGCAGTTCCTTCCACTATCGTGCTGCCGGGAACCAAAACGCCTCTTTTTTCCGCGTCCTCAATCATATATTTACCGATTCGGTCTTTTACACTGCCACTGGGGTTATATAGTTCAAGCTTGGCATATACGCGGACGCCGTCAGGAAAACCGGAATGGCGAAGGCGTACAAGAGGTGTGTTTCCTATAAGTTGTTGCATATCATCATACTTCATAGTACTCGAGCTCCTTCTATAGCAGAAAATAAATCGTTTTGTAAATCATCATAATTTTCAATACCCACCGACAAGCGGACCAATGTATCCGTAATACCTATCTTTTCACGTATTTCCTTTGGAATAGATGCATGGGTCATGCTTGAAGGATGGCAAACAAGACTTTCAACACCGCCCAAGCTTTCCGCAAGAGCAATCATCTCTAAACCTTCAAAAAACTTGTTGATGTCATAATTTTTATGTAATTCGAAGGAAATCATGGCTCCGCCGTTTTTTGCCTGCCTCTTTTGAATTTCATATCCTTGAGCAGATTTTAAGCCGGGATAATAAATGTTTTTAACTGCCGGATTGCTCTTTAAAGCCTCTGCTATTTTTTCTGCATTGGCCACATGGGCTTCCATGCGCACTGCCAACGTCTTGATACTGCGAATGAGCAAAAAAGAATCAAAAGGCCCGGCAACGGCTCCCACCGCATTTTGTATGAAATGCAGCTTTTCTGCCAGTTCATCATCTTTTACAACGACAAATCCCGCAATAACATCGCTATGTCCGCCTAAATATTTGGTTGCCGAATGCACGACGATATCCGCACCAAGCTCTAACGGACGCTGCAGATAAGGCGTCATGAAAGTATTATCCACTACAGTCAGCGCGCCTTTGGTTCTCGCAATTTCTGCTGCCGCCGCGATATCGGTAACTTTGAGCAATGGATTAGCCGGGGATTCAAGCAACAAAGCCTTGACATCCGAAGTAAAGGCACTTTCAAGTGCTGCTAAATCAGTGGTGTCTACAATTTTATAGCTAAGCCCGTACTGCTTGAAGATCTTATCCAGGATTCGGAAAGTTCCTCCATACACATTGTCGGAAATAATAACACTGTCCCCGGATTTGAAGAGATGCAGAACCGCATCGATTGCCGCCATACCGGAAGAAAATGCAAATCCCCCGGCTCCTCCCTCCAACTCTGCAATCAGGGCCTCCAAAGCCGCCCGCGTGGGATTTCCCGTTCGGGAATATTCCCAATTTGAGCGGGGCTTGCCCAAACCGTCCTGTTCAAAGGTAGAAGTTTGATAAATGGGGGTATTTACCGCACCGGTATGGAAATCTCCATAAATGCCGCCATGGATAACTGCCGATTCAATATATTTGTAACGTGCCAAATCAATCATTCCTTTCAATATTAGTAGTCTGGGCGTATTAAATCTGGATGCTTCCCTTCTAACAAAGTTTTTTTCCGATGTGATTCTTTAGGTTCTTAGAGATTATGGACATACCGGTTACCTCCATTTATAGAAATTTATTATTCATATATGTTTTATATGTTTTATCATAAACTTTTTATTCCAAATTGTCAATATAAAATTTACTATTCATATATGTTTTATTTTTTTTAATGGAAATGTATTAATAGATAAAGTATTGAGCAGAATTATGAAGCAAGTATAGAACCTGTTCTTATAAAAGGAAAGGGATAAAAAGGAAGGCCTATTGACAATACAACTTTCTCCTTTTATCATAATTACATACTATATATATATGAAATGAGTGATAAGGATGAGAATATCAGCAAAAGGACGATATGCCCTGGCAGCGGTTATCAGTATGGCACAGCAATATAACAACGGAGAACATATTACGGTAATTAGCATTTCTGAAAAACTGGGAATATCTAAAATCTATTTGGAGCAGGTATTCTCCTTGTTAAAAAAAGCAAAAATCGTTAGTTCCACCAAAGGTACCCAGGGCGGATATCTGTTAACAAGACCACCAAGTCAAATAACCGTACTGGATGTATTGTTGTCCGTCGAAGTATCGTTATTTGAGCAAGCACAGGAAACAGTTTCGGATAAAGCCCCCGATATTGAACAAGCCCTTCGGTTATCGGTTTTTGAAGTTTTGGATAAAAACGTCAGACAAACTCTCAGTACGATTACAATTGCAGACTTGGTCGTAGAAGCAGAAAAGCATAAAGATTATAGCGCCATGATGTTCTACATTTAATAAGATCAATTTCTTGGCCAATTCACCAAAAATTTGTGAATTGGCCAAATTTATTATTGACTTTTTTGTCTTTAATTCATATAATTTATATATGATTAGTATGTTTTTGGTCTGGGGTATTTTGAAAGAAAGGATGCACAATATGAAAAACACAATTAACCTTATGATAAATAATAATATGAACTGTTGTATGAGTATGCGGGCTATCTGTATGCCCAAATTTCCTACCGGTGGATAAATCTACCCTTCTGTGCTTTCTGCAGTCGGGATTGGAGTTATCCCGGCTGCTTTTTGCATTATTTGGGGTAGACAGAGAATTTAGATTTAGCATTTCATTAAAAACATCATTTAAACTTGTGATAATGCTTTAATAATTTCAGCGGAAAGGAGAAGCACAGAATGTCAAAACCGACGCTGTGCGAAATGGGTGTTATGGATAATTATATTCAGATTTCAGGCGTACATAAAACCTTCCGTACACACAACGGCCCGCTTCAAGTACTAAAAGGAATTGACTTAACGGTGCGGGAGGGTGAGATATTTGGGATTATAGGATTCAGCGGAGCAGGAAAATCCACACTTGCCCGATGCATCAACCGGCTTGAAACGCCGGATTCAGGAAGTATCAAAGTGGGAGGCGTTGAAATACTCAATCTTTCAAAAAAGCAACTGCTGCAAGAGAGAAAAAAGATTGGCATGATTTTTCAAACCTTTAATTTGTTTGAATCCAAAACCGTTTATCATAACATTTCCTACCC
>NZ_DAORXT010000050.1:0-21779 GCF_035371925.1 Acetivibrio sp.
CAAACTATTTCAGAGTAGGTTCGGTACTTAACTCAGGAACAGTAAGCAATTCATCAATAACTGCTATGATTTTAAGAGAGTTTAACAGTATCACTTGTGAGAATGAAATGAAGCCTGATGCTACACTGGTTCAGTCAGGTTCTACCAATACAAATATCAGAGTATCGCTGAACCGTGCAGCAAGTATATTAAACTTCTGTGCAAGAAATAATATTGCAGTCAGAGGTCATACATTAGTTTGGCACAGCCAGACACCTCAATGGTTCTTTAAAGACAATTTCCAGGACAACGGCAGCTGGGTATCCGCATCGGTTATGGACCAGCGTATGGAAAGCTACATAAAAAATATGTTTGCCGAAATTCAAAGACAGTATCCGTCATTAAATCTTTATGCTTATGACGTAGTAAACGAGGCAGTAAGTGATGATTCAAACAGGACCAGAAGCTATGGCGGAGCAAGAGAACCCGGATACGGAAACGGAAGGTCTCCATGGGTTCAAGTCTACGGAGACAACAAGTTTATTGAGAAGGCATTTACATATGCAAGAAAATATGCTCCAGCAAATTGTAAACTTTACTACAACGATTACAACGAGTATTGGGATCATAAGAGAGACTGTATTGCTTCAATATGTACATCTTTGTACAACAAGGGCGTGCTTGACGGTGTGGGAATGCAATCCCATATAAACTCGGATATGAATGGATTTTCAGGTATTCAAAATTATAAAGCAGCTCTGCAGAAATATATAAATATCGGTTGTGATGTTCAGATTACTGAGCTTGATATTAGCACTGAAAACGGCAAATTTAGCTTCCAGCAGCAGGCTGACAAATATAAGGCTGTTTTCCAGGCAGCTGTTGATATAAACAAAACCTCCTCTAAAGGAAAGGTTACAGCTGTCTGCGTATGGGGACCTAATGATGCCAATACTTGGCTCGGTTCTGAAAATTCACCTCTTTTGTTTGACAGAAACAATCAACCTAAGGCAGCTTACAATTCAGTAGTTTCAGTTATTCCTCAGTCCGAATGGGGCGATGGCGATAATCCTGCCGGCGGTGGTGGCGGAGGAGGTAAGCCGGAAGAGCCGGATGCAAACGGATATTATTATCATGATACCTTCGAAGGCAGTCTGGGACAATGGACCGCTAGGGGACCTGCAGAAATTCAGACAAGCGGCAGAACTGCATATAAAGGCTCGGAGTCGCTTTTAATCAAGAGCCGTACATCTGCATGGAACGGAGCGCAGCGTGCATTAAATCCCAGAACATTTGTTCCCGGAAATAAATATTGCTTCAGCTCTGTTGCAATGTTTATTGAAGGTGCTACCTCAACAACATTCTGCATGAAACTGCAGTATGTGGATGCAAACGGTGAAGCCAGATATGATACTATAGATATGAAGGATGCACTTCCAAATCAATGGGTTCATCTATATAATCCGCAATACACAATTCCTGCCGATGCAACTGATATGTATGTTTATGTGGAAACAGCAGACGATACCATCAACTTCTATATAGATGAAGCGATTGGAGCAGTTGCCGGAACTGCAATTGAAGGACCTAAGCAAGTTAAAGTCGGAGACGTAAACTTAGACGGTTCTATTAACTCTACCGACTTGACAATGTTAAAGAGAGGCGTGCTGAAGTCATTAACTCTCAGCGAGCAATCCCAGCTTGCGGCTGACGTTGACCAAAATGGAAAAGTAAACAGCACTGACATTTCAATTCTTTCACGTTATCTCTTGAGAATGATTGATAAGTTGCCTTATAAGGAAGGTTCTCAACAGCCCGAGCAACCGAAATCTTCTTTTAACTACGATGCGGCCCTGCAATACAGGGCCGCTCCTGACTATTATCTGAATACGTGCTCTAAGGCAGGGAGAATTGTTAAAGAAACTTACACCGGTATAAACGGAACCAAGAGTTTAAATGTATATCTTCCGTATGGCTATGATTCCAGCAAGAAATACAACATTTTTTATCTGATGCATGGCGGCGGAGAAAATGAAAATACAATTTTCAGCAACGACGTTAAATTGCAAAATATTCTTGACCACATGATTATGAACGGTGAGCTTGAGCCTTTGATAGTGGTAACACCAACCTTCAATGGCGGAAACTGCACAGCCCAGAACTTCTATGAGGAATTCAAAACAAATGTAATTCCTTTTGTAGAAGGCAAGTACTCTACTTATGCAGAGTCAACAACACCTGAGGGAATTAAAGCTTCCAGAATGCACAGAGCCTTTGGAGGATTCTCAATGGGAGGATTGACAACATGGACGGTAATGGCTAATTGCCTTGATTACGTTGCATATTTTATGCCTCTCAGCGGAGACTACTGGTCTGGAAATACCGGTCAGGAGAAAGCTAATTCCCTGGCTTCATCAATTAGTAAGTTCGGGTACACAAATAGACAGTACTTCGTATTAGCAGCTACAGGCACCGAAGATATTGCATATAATAATATGAAGCCTCAAATTGATGCTATGAAATCGCTGCCACAGTTTGTTTATACCTCAGATTTCTCCAAGGGTAATTTCTACTTCCTTGTAGCTCCAGGCCTTACTCACTGGTGGGGATATGTAAGGCACTATATTTATGATGCTCTTCCATATTTCTTCCATGAGTAATAATGCGTGAATAGCTGTTTAATACGGAATTATGAGTAAGCTTTAAGCTCTTCTCAAGCAATTGAAAATGTCCGTAAAAGGGGATACAGTTAAAAATGCAAAGGCTGCACAACCAGGATAAAACCTAAAGTGCAGTCTTTTTTATTACATTGACTTAAACTTCGTATTAAAAAATACCTTTGTTGATTGAAAATTTATTGACGATTGGTAATATATGGATTTCGTGGCCGAGTTCCGGTCGGTTCAAAGGCATCTTCTGTGATATTCCAAGGCTTTCGGTAAGCATGTTATTATGCGCAATTTATAAATTGATATGTTGTTTAGAAGAATAATGTATGTTATTATTCATATATATTCATATATATAGTAAAGATACGAAACAAATTTGCTTAAGATGGAGGATGCCGGTTTTGGACAGCAGATTTGCATCAAACAAGAATATTACGTATAAAACGAAGAATCAGGTTGAGTTTATTCAGTTTAACAACTTGCTAAAATACGAAAACATTATCACCCACTGCTTTACCACACGCCGGGGCGGAGTGAGCAAGGGCGAGTATGATTCTTTGAACATGGCGTTCAACAAAACTGATGATAGAAAAAATGTTGAGGAAAATTACAGAAGAGTGGCCGATGCCTTGAATATTGACATTGGGAGTATGGTATTTTCCAATCAGGTGCATCAAAGCAAAATACGTGTGGTGACAGAGGAAGACCGTGGAAAGGGTATAATCAGAAAAAGCGATATTATAGGTTATGACGGACTTGTTACCGATTCGAAAGAAGTAACGCTGGTTACGTTTTATGCCGATTGTGTTCCGGTTTTTCTTTTTGACCCTGAAAAGACGGTTATTTCAATTGCCCATTCCGGATGGCGCGGCACAGCGATGAAAATATCGAAAGAGGCACTAATGAAAATGAAAGAGAAGTTTTTATGTGAGCCTCAAAATATTGTTGCCGCAATCGGTCCTTCTATCGGAAAGTGCTGTTTTGAAGTAGGGGACGATGTGTATGATGAGTTTAAGGCGAAAATTGACTGGAGCGTAGAGTATTGTGAAAGAAAAGACCAAAAGTGGCATTTTGACCTTCCGGCAATAATTAAGAGAACTCTTATAGATGAAGGAGTAAAAGAGGAGAATATTGTATTGAGCGATATATGTACCAAATGCAATAAGGATTTATTCTTTTCCCACAGAGGGGATAACGGCAAAACGGGGACGATGGTTGGGATTATGAAGATAAACGGATAGTGGTAAGATAAATGGAATTGCAAAGGAAAAGTCTAGAAGAAGTTAAATATACGAAGAATACAATCAGGGAGAGATACGCTTTGAAAAAAAGAGTGTTGTTGCTTGCTGTGCTGGTGATTATTAGCACTGTTTTTTCAGCATGCAATATCGATTTAAGTAGCCTATTGGAAGAAGAAAACAAAGATTACGATTTTTTAAATGGCGGTATGGATGACGTATTGGATACTGGTCCTGTAAAGAACGGTGTTTTGAATCTGTTTTCCACCGAGCCGGACACCTTAAATCCCATATTGACTGCCAATGCCTATGTAAAGGAGTATTCGTGCTTTGTATTTGAAAGTCTTGTGAGGATGGACGGGAACCAGAAAGCTGTACCGCTTTTGGCTGAGAGCTGGGAAGGGTCCGATGATGGGTTGATATGGACATTTTATTTAAAGGAAAATATTTATTGGCACGATGGCATTCCCTTTTCGGCGGAAGATGTGGAATTTACGGCAAATATCATAATGAACGCGGGTGTGAACAGTCCGTACAAGACATGCCTTGAAAATGTCGAAAGCGTTTTGGCACAAGACAGCAAGACGTTTAAAGTGCTTTTAAAAAGTCCCAATTCTTTCACTCCCGAGCTTATGACTTTTCCCATAATTCCAAAGCATTATTATCTTGGGGAAGATATTTTGACCACTCCCAAAAATAACAGTCCAATAGGTACCGGACCTTATAAATTTTCTCATTACAAGCAAAATGAGTATATAAGACTTTCAAACAATGAGAATTGGTGGAACAGGGGTAGCGAGGACGAAAATGGGATTGGCCTTCCCTATATCCAAGAAATCAATATAAAAATATATGACAGAAACCAATCTGTAATGAATGCTTTTCAGTCTCAGGAAGTAGATGTTATTACCGCGGACAGGACCAATTGGATAGGTTACAGCGGAAGAACCGATATATTTCTAAAAAAATACGTAAGCAACGAATTTGAATTTATTGCGTTTAATCTTTCAAACAAAATATTAAAGGAAAAGGAAGTAAGAACGGCTATAGCATATGCTGTTGACAGAGAACAGATTATAAGCAGCGTTATGCCCGGAGAAGCAGTGGCGTCGGATTTGCCTGTTATTCCCGATACGTGGCTTAACGATACCAATGTTGTATCCTATGAAAGAAATGTGGAAAAAGCAAGGCAGATACTTTTAGATGGCGGATGGAAAGAGAATAACGGTTTATTTTACAAGAGGATTGACGGCATTAACACCCGACTTTCACTGGAGCTTATGGTAAATGATGATAATGAAACACGGCTGTCTGTCGCTGAAATGATAAAAGAACAGCTGAATGAAGCGGGAATAGAAATAGAAATCAAAGAGGTCAAATGGGATGAGGAGCTTAACAGGATACAGACTGGAAAGTTTGACATGGTGTTTATAGGGTGTACCGTATCATCGATTCCGGACATTTCTTTTCTGTATTCATCGGCTGAAATCGGAACCGGACTTAATATTTCCGGTTATAGCAATGAAATTGTTGACAGGTATTTGTCCTCGATTTTAAAGGAAAAGGATCCGTCTATGAAAAAAGCCTATTTTATTAATATGAAGGAAATAATAAATCGGGATTTGCCTTATCTGGGGCTATACTTCTACAATAATGTAGTTGTTTACAATAAGAGATTAAGGGGTGAGTTAAATCCCAGTACATGGGATAAATATTACGATTTTGCCAGATGGTATATACCTGTTGAGTGATATTAAGTATATTCAAATAAGCTTTACATCGCAATGGAAAGAGTATATAATTTTTACTGACAAATCTGTAAGGAAGGCTGGGCTCATATGATTTTTGTTGTATTGATAGCTGTTTTTGTAGCTATTGACCAATTGACGAAGTATATTGTAATCAGCAATATTGCATTTGGAGACAGAATAAGTGTAATCAACAACTTTTTTTATCTTACTCACTGGAGAAATACCGGTGGGGCCTGGGGGATCATGCAGAACGGGAGATATATACTTGTTCCTGTTACAATAGTTCTTTCGATTTTGTTGGTATACTTTATTTTTAAAAACAGCAACAAGTTTTATAGATTCTCACTGAGCATGATTCTTGGAGGAGCATTGGGAAATCTCATCGACAGGATATTCAGACCCGACGGGGTTATAGATTTTCTCGATTTTCAATTTGGCAGTTACAGTTTTCCCGTATTTAATGCTGCAGATACCTTTGTGGTAGTGGGAACCATACTGCTGGCCTATTATACTTTGTTTATATACAAGGAAGACAAGGAATAATATTATTTATACAAGACTTCATAAATTGGAGCATGGAGAAATCATGGAGGAAATTGTACTTGTTTCGAATGACAACGGAATAAGGATAGATGCGTGGCTTTGCGGAAGGCTCAAAGATTATTCCCGGTCATATATACAAAAGCTTGTAAACGATGAGATGATACTTGTAAACGGAAAACCGGTCAAGGCAAATTACAAGGTAAAGCCCATGGACGAGATACTGGCCAAAATACCCGAGCCTCAGGTTCTTGACGTGGTCGCGGAGGACATAAGTGTGCCCGTATTGTACGAGGATGAACACATTATAGTGGTGGACAAGCCCAAGGGCATGGTGGTTCATCCTGCGGCGGGAAACTATTCCGGTACTTTGGTAAATGCCCTTTTAAATCATTGCGGAGACAATCTTTCCGACATAAACGGTATTATAAGGCCGGGTATTGTCCACAGGATTGACAAGGATACTTCCGGGGTGTTGGTTGTTGCAAAAAACAATGCCGCGCATGAAGGTTTATCCAGAAGGCTCAAAGACCATGACATTGAAAGGGTATATGTTGCAGTGGTTCATGGATTAATTCGGGAGGATCAGGGTAAAATTGACGCACCCATTGGAAGGCACCCTGTTGACAGGAAAAAGATGGCTGTGAATACCAGGAACGGAAGAAGAGCAGTAACCCATTTTAAAGTGCTTGAGAGATTTAAGGACGCCACTTATATTGAGGTCACCTTAGAAACGGGCAGGACGCATCAGATACGGGTGCATATGTCCTATATAGGCTATCCCATTATAGGAGATACGGTCTATGGAAGAAAGAATGATGTATATAATGTAAACGGACAGGCACTTCATGCAAAAAAGCTTGGGTTTGTCCATCCCGTAAAGGGAGAGTATATGGAGTTTGAATCACCGCTTCCCGAGTATTTTAAAGGTCTTCTTGAAAAATTAAAGGTGTAGTCATACAATATTCTTTTCAACCCGGACAATTTGTGCTATAATACAACGTGTAAATTTTACTATAGGGGGAAAGTAAATGAAGCATATTAAGGTTTTAAACGGATCAACACTGAAAGACAGCTTGAAAAAAGGCGGATGCGGTGAGTGCCAGACTTCTTGCCAGTCAGCTTGCAAGACTTCCTGCACTGTTGCAAACCAAAGCTGCGAAAAAAGGTAATCCTTTACATAAAGGGATAAAAAACAATAAGTATCTGTTTCGGTACAATTGAGGAAGTGAAAAGTGAAACAAATATTTCGCTTTTCACTTTTTTAACACTATTTATATTTTATTGGAATTGTATAAAACAAGGTGGTAGTAAGATGACAATGATTCATAAGTTTTCGTTAATGGGCACCAATATAGTTGTTGATGTCAACAGCGGTGCTGTCCATGTGGTGGATGACATATCCTTTGATATATTGGACTATTACAAGGATTATGCTCATGATGAGATTAAGGACAAGCTTTCTCACAAGTACGATACCGAAGAGCTTGAGGAAGCTTTGAAAGAAATTGAGAGCCTTAAGTTGGAAGGGCTGCTTTTTTCCGAAGACCCTTACAAGGAATATGTTCCTTCCATGAACAGAAAGTCGGTGGTAAAGGCGCTGTGTCTACATATATCCCATGACTGCAATTTGAGGTGTAAATATTGCTTTGCATCCACCGGAAATTTCGGCGGACAAAGAAGCATGATGAGTTTGGAAGTTGGCAAAAAAGCCATTGACTTTTTAATCTCAGAATCTAAAAATCGAAAAAATCTTGAAATTGATTTCTTTGGCGGAGAGCCGATGATGAACTTTGACGTGGTAAAAGGGATTATTGAATATGCAAGGCAAAAGGAAAAGGAACACAATAAAAACTTCAGATTTACGTTGACGACAAACGGTCTGCTTTTAAATGATGACAATATAAGGTATATAAATGAAAACATGAACAATATTGTATTAAGCATCGATGGGCGCAAGGAAGTAAACGACAGGATGAGAAAAAGAATTGACGGCAGCGGCTGTTATGAGGATATACTTCCAAAGTTCAAATATGTGGCGGAGTCTAGGAATCAGGATAATTATTATGTTCGCGGAACCTTTACCAGAGAAAATATAGATTTTTCTAATGACGTAATCCATTTGGCCGACGAGGGCTTCAAGCAGATTTCCGTAGAACCTGTTGTTGCTGCGAAAGACAGCGGATATGATTTGAGGGGGGAAGACCTTCCTAAATTGTTTGAAGAATATGAGAAGCTGGCATATGAATATGTGAAAAGAAGAAAAGAGGGAGAATGGTTTAATTTCTTCCATTTCATGATAGACTTAAGCCAGGGACCGTGCATAGTAAAAAGACTGAGTGGTTGCGGTTCTGGGCATGAATACCTTGCAATTACTCCAGAAGGAGATATTTACCCATGCCACCAGTTTGTGGGGAACGAGAAGTTTAAAATGGGTAATGTCAAGGAAGGAGTTTTGGACAGAGATATTCAGGAGTCTTTTAAAAACTCGAATGTATACTCAAAGAAAGAATGTGACGGCTGCTGGGCAAAATTCTACTGTAGTGGAGGATGTGCCGCAAATTCATATAATTTTCATAAAGATATTAATGTTCCTTATAAAGTCGGGTGCGAACTGGAAAAGAAAAGGGTTGAATGTGCGTTGTGGATAAAGGCGCAGGAGATGTAAAGAATAATCTTTTTTTGGGAGGTTTTATATGGGCCTTATAACATTAAAGGATTTAAAAAACAACGAAGAAATCAATTCCCTTTTTGAAGTGGCGGACAGGCAGCTTGCAGCATTGGGATATACCGAGCATTCCTTCAGGCATGTCGGATTGGTTGCCAAGGAAGCGGGAGAAATTCTTGAGACACTGGGATTTTCCGAACGGGAAGTTGAGCTTGCCAAAATCGCAGGTTATCTCCATGATATCGGAAATGCGGTAAACAGGGTGGACCATGCCCACTCCGGAGCTATACTGGCGTACAATATTTTGACCAAAATGGGTATGAGCTACAGTGAGGCGGCGGAGATAATGCTGGCTATCGGAAATCACGACGAGAATACGGGAGCGCCTGTAAGCAATATTTCTGCGGCTCTTATCCTTGCAGACAAATCCGATGTTCACAGGACCCGCGTAAGAAACAATGACATGGCGACTTTCGATATCCATGACAGGGTAAACTATGCCGTTGAAAACTCTGATTTATATGTGGATAAAGAAAAGAAGCTGGTGGTTTTGGAGCTTAAAATTGATACAAAAATCTGCCCCGTGATGGATTATTTTGAAATATTCCTGGTTCGAATGACCATGAACCGCAGGGCTGCAGAATTTTTAGGGCTTAAATTCAAGCTTATAATTAATGGAACCCACCTCCTTTAGCCTGTGTTTTTTATCCGAAAAGTTTGGTATTATAAAATTTATTAAAGAATTATGTATTATGGAATTTAATTTAGAAAAAATATATTATATTGACTCAATTTTGTGGAAGTTATATAATATCCACATGTGAAAAGATTAAAAAGGGGGAATTTTACAAATGAAGCTAAGCAGCGGGATTAAGAGCTTCTTGGTTTTGGCAATTATTGCAGCTATGACCGCTATTGTTCTTGTTGGATTAAAGATTCCAAATTCGGATTATTCAATACCCAAGGCTTATGACGGTATCCGGTATGGAATTGATATAAGCGGTGGAGTTAGCGCTGTTCTTACAGCTCCTGATGGGGTAAAGCCTACTGACGATGAGCTGGAAACTGTGAAAGAAATAATTGATACAAGACTTGAAGGAAAACAGATTTACGACAAGACTGTAACAGTGGACAAGGTTAACAGAAGAGTACTGGTTGAAATACCGTACAAAAAAGGCAGTGAGGCTGCTGATCCATATGAGACAATTGCCGATATTGGAGCAACCGCAATGCTGTCCTTCAGGGAAGTTGATGAAGACAAGGTAGATCCTGAGACCGGAGCTTATGAAATGTCCGACAAAATAGTTCTTCAGGGTAAGGATATAGAAAGTGCCGTGGCTGAGACAGATCCTCAGACACAGTTGGCCGTTGTAAGGCTAATATTTAGCGATGAGGGAGCCAAAAAGTTTGAAGAGGCTACTGGAAGACTGATTGGACAAAGAATTGCGATATATCTTGACGATCAGTTGGTTTCAGACCCTATAGTTAATGAAAAAATATCCGGTAAGGACAAAGCAGTAATAAATCTCGGTACTACTGACAGGGAAGAATCCATAGTGCGAGCAAAAGAGCTTGCTGCCATAATCAGATCCGGTGCTTTGCCTTTTAAACTTGAAGCAAAGGACGTAAATCACATTAGCCCGATTATAGGTGAGAATGCACTTAATATAAGTATATATGCAGGTGCTGTTGCACTTCTTTTGGTATGGTTGTTTATGCTGCTCTATTACAGAGTTCCGGGATTGGTTGCGGATATGGCACTCCTTGGACAAGCCGCAGCAGTTATATTGATACTTGTTTTGACCGGTATGACCCTTACTCTCCCCGGTATAGCAGGTATGATTCTTACTGTGGGTATGAGCGTTGACGCCAATGTAATTATCTTTGAGAGAATCAAGGAAGAAATCAAGAGCGGCAAAACCGTTCAGGCTGCTGTTGATTTGGGCTTTGACAGAGCGTTTGCAGCAATACTTGACGGTAACTTGACCACATTGATAACTGCGGTAATCCTCTATTACTTTGGAACAGGTCCGGTTAGATCTTTTGCTATTACTCTCGGCCTTGGTGTAATACTTAATTTTGTTACCGCAATATATGGAACAAAGATTGTTTTGAAAGCCTTGGCTGAAATCCGTGCTTTAAGAAAACCGTGGCTTTTTGGAGCTAAAGGAGGTACCGCAAATGTTTGATTACGTTGGTAAGAGAAAATACTTTTTCATATTATCTGCTGTGTTGTTGTTAATTGGGTTGGTTGCGTTAATAGTACGTGGGGGACTTAACCTTGATATTCAATTTAAGGGTGGAACTCAAATAGAAATAGAAATGGAAAATGGGGATTTTGATGCCAACAGGGCCGAGAATTTAGCTCAAGAGGCAGTCGGTAAAAGTGGTATTCACGCACAAAAGTCTCAGACATTGGATGCCCAAAACAGCAATCAAGCTATCAGTTTTCTTGTTATCAAGTCCAGCGGTAAGCTTACCGATGATGAGCGTAACAAGGTTCTTTCCGCACTTAGGGCCGAATTTAATATAAAAGAAGATGCTGAAATGATTGTAAGGGATGTTGACCCTTCAATAGGATCGGAATTACTTACTAAAAGTTTGATTGCAGTTGTTTTATCTTTGGTATTGCTGGTTTTGTATATTGGAATAAGGTTTAAGATGATGTCGGGACTTTTAGCGGGATTTACTGCTGTTTTGGCGGTATTGCACGACGTTTTGATGATGGTTGCGGTATATGCGGTATTCAATATACCTGTCAATGATTCCTTTATTGCAGCTATATTGACCATATTGGGATACTCCGTTAACGATACCATAGTAATATACGACAGAATCAGGGAAAACAGCAAGATATCCAGAAAGGACTCTATAAAGGATCTTGTAAACAAAAGTATTACCCAATCCATGTCAAGAACAATAAATACTACGGTGTCCACATTAATATGCGTAATAACGGTTTATGCATTCTCTGTATATAACGGAATCGGTTCAATGGAGGAGTTTACTTTCCCATTGATAATAGGTCTTATCAGCGGAACATATTCTACAATATTTATTGCAAGCCCGCTTTGGGAATTGCTTAAGGAAAAGCAGGCGAAGAAAAAAGCTTCCCAACCTGCAAAAGCTTAAGCGGATTTTCTGGCTTTGATGGTACAGACACATAAATTGGGTAGAGGTTAAAGCTTCTATCCAATTTTTATTTATTTCAATTTTTATATTGTAATATAGCTGTGACTGTGCTAATATTTAACTAGACTCAGGTGGTATCGATTTGAACCGCACTGTAGATATTATTTTAAAAGAATTATTTTTTGAATTTTTTCTGCTTTGATCCGAGATATGGACAGAGACAGGGGGGTATATCAAGAATATATTTGCCTATTGCTTAATATCAGTCAATCCTGTCGGGTTGACTTTTTTGATTTGGCCTCTTGGAATGAAATGAAAGAGGCAAAAGCGAAGGGACTCGATGTCCCGAGCTTTTATTTTGGTAAGAAGTACTTTATTTTTGGTAAGAATATATTTATAGTTGAAATTTGCCGGGACCATATAGGGGGTTCATAATATATAAAACGGAAGAAGGTATGACTATGAATGACAAGTTTACAACAGCAAGCTTTTTAGAATCAAAAAAACAGGGCAGAAAAATCAGTATGCTGACAGCTTATGACTACCCGACCGCCAAAATTTTGGACGAAGCCGGAGTGGACTGTATACTGGTGGGAGATTCCTTGGGAATGGTGGTTTTGGGATATGAGGATACTACACGGGTGACAATGGATGATATGGTACATCATACAAAGGCCGTTGCACGGGGAGTAAAAAGGGCAATGGTCGTTTCCGATATGCCGTTTTTATCCTATCATACAGGAAAAAATGACAGCGTGAGAAATGCCGGAAGACTTATGTCCGAAGGAGGCTGCAAGGCTGTTAAGCTTGAAGGCGGCGAGGATATAATTGAGGACGTTAAGGCCATTATCAGTGCCGGAATACCGGTAGTCGGACACCTTGGATACACTCCTCAGTCGATAAATGTTTTCGGGGGACACAAGGCCCAGGGCAAGACTATTGACACAGCAAAAAAAATATACCGGGATGCTCTTCTCTTGCAAAAAGCAGGGGTTTTTGCCGTGGTCTTGGAGTGCGTGCCGTACAAACTTGCGGCGTTTATTTCCAAGAGATTGGATATACCTACAATAGGAATCGGTTCCGGTCCGGACTGTGACGGGCAGGTTCTTGTTATACATGATTTGACCGGTATGTTTCCGGACTTTACCCCAAAGCATGTCAAGAAATATGCCGATATGGGAAAAACCATATCTGAGGCTGCAAAAAGCTATATAGAAGAAGTTCAAAGCGGAGTATTTCCTACAGAGAAAAACTCTTTTACGGTGGATGATTCAATTATTGGTGAGCTTGAGAAAAATAAATTTGACATTTAAAGATTGTATATATTAATATTGAACTATTAGACATAAAACAAACAAGGGAGTATATATTATGAGAGTAATTGAGACAATCAGTGACTTAAAAGCTATAGTGAGAACTCAAAAGAGCATTGGCAGGACAATCGGTTTTGTGCCGACAATGGGATATCTTCACGAAGGACATTTGTCTTTGGTAAATATGTCGGTGCATAATCATGACTATACAATTATGAGTATTTTTGTAAACCCCACACAGTTTGGTCCAAACGAGGACTTTGACAGATATCCGAGGGACATGGAGAGAGATTTGAGGCTTGCGGAGGCAGCGGGAGTTGATGTGGTGTTTGCTCCGTCCGTTAAAGAAATGTATCCCGACGGATTCAAAACCTATGTAAATGTGGAGGGTATAACCGAAGTTCTCTGCGGTAAATCAAGGCCGGGACATTTTAGAGGTGTTACGACAATTGTAACCAAACTTTTCAATATTGTTGAACCTCACAGGGCATATTTCGGGCAGAAGGACGCCCAGCAGGTTGCGGTAATAAAGAAAATGGTAAAAGACCTAAATATGAACGTTGAAATCATAACCTGCCCCATAGTGCGCGAAGAAGACGGACTTGCCATGAGCTCGAGAAATGTGTATTTAAGTGACGAGGATAGAAAATCGGCACTTATACTTTCAAAATCCCTGATGGAATCCGAGGAGCTTATAAAAAATGGCGAAACTAGTGGGGACAAAATCAAAAAGTATATAATTGACAGGATACAAACAGAAAAAAATGCGCAGATTGATTATGTTGAAGTGGTGAATGCGGATACTCTAGAAAGTATTGATGAAATTAAAGGAAAGGTTCTTATAGCATTGGCCGTCAGGTTCGGGAGTACAAGGCTTATTGACAATATAATTGTGGAGGTGTAAAGATATGTTTATAACATTGATGAAATCCAAGATTCATCGTGCCACAGTAACCGAAGCAAACTTGGATTATGTAGGCAGCATTACAATTGATGAAGATTTGATGGATGCTGCCGATATAATAGAAAATGAGAAGGTTCAGGTGGTTGACAATAACAATGGAAACAGGTTTGAAACCTACGTCATTAAAGGTGAAAGAGGAAGCGGGATGATTTGTCTCAATGGCGCGGCTGCAAGGCTTGTACATCCCGGAGATTTGATAATTATAATTTCCTATGGAATATTTGACAGGGAGGAGGCAAAGTCCTTTAATCCCAAAATACTGTTTGTGGATGAAAAGAATAAGATAATTAATATTAAAAACAAAGAAAAGCATGGTGAAATATAAAGGTTAAGAATTGAAAAATCCCTTTTCGGGATTGTTCGATTCTTAACCTTTTCCTGTTGCAAAATCAATAACGAGACCTCCGATTATTGCTTCTGCAAGAATAGTAAAGCTGGTCTTTACAATCAGAGTTCCTAAATAATAAGTATAGTCATTGGAATAAAATACTGTCTGATACATGACAATAGTCACTGCACCGAGCAAAAACAGCCCGATGAAAGTAAAAATACCGTATTTGATAATAAGCTTTGAAAGACGGTTTAATTTATTAAATTCCTTTGCTATCTTTTCAATTTTCTTCATTTTATTTATTTGCATATCTAATGAGCACCCCTTTTACATGATATAAATTATAATAAATCCCCTTTGGGGGACAGTTTTAAAAAATATTCATTTTAATTTCACAGCCTGCAAATAGACATAATTAATGTGCAGTTATGAGAATATTTAAAACAGTGACGGATATTACTGCACTTTATAAATGTTAACATAAAACACATGCATCATCAATGCAAAAAGTTTACCATCAAGACAATGTATACAAAAATTTATAAACTATATAGGAGAAATATTCGATAATAATATAAACAGACATAGAATTGGGGGAATAGTGTGTCAAAAGTATTTTTACCTTTAAAAGAAGTGAAACCGGGTATGAGAATTGCCGAAACAATAGTGAATGATTACGGTTCAATAGTGATTTCCGAAGGAACAATATTGGACAGCCACATGATAAAGAAACTTGTTAATCTAAATTACGACAAGGTTAGGATAATAGAAAAGGAGTTCATCGCTTCGGAAATTTCCGAGAGCTTCAATACCTCCTATAATTCGAGTGTTAATAGTTTTAAAACTATTCTTTTTGATGCGGCCATAGGCAAGAATATTAGTATGGACAAGGTTGACAAAGTTGTTACTTCTGTAGTTGCAAGATTGGACGAAAAAAGGGATATAGTAAGGTGTATAAATCAAATCAAGAGTGCGGATCAATATACTTACACCCATTGTGTAAATGTGTCGCTCCTTTGCATGCTATTGGGAAAATGGCTGGGCTTTAGCAAGGACAAACTTATTAAGCTTGTTCAAGCCGGCTTGCTTCATGATATAGGTAAATCAAAGGTACCGACGGAAATTTTGAACAAGCCTTCAAAACTTACTTCGGAGGAATATGAAGAGATTAAAAAACATCCGGTATACGGTTATAGAATGCTTGAAAAGGAACACGAGATAGACCAGGAGGTTCGTGTTGCCGTTCTCATGCATCATGAGAGAATGGACGGAACCGGTTATCCTACCGGAGCTAAGGGAGATCAAATAAATATGATGGCAAGGATTATTGCAGTAGCGGATATATATGATGCTATGACATCAAACAGGGTATATAGGGAAAAAGAAAGTCCTTTTGAGGTGTTTCATATAATGGAGGAAGAAGCTGTCGGCAAGCTTGATTTGACGGTGGTCAACGCTTTTCTGAGCAATATAGCTGCATACTATGTTGGAGACTTTGCAAGGCTTAGTACAGGCGAAGTGTGTGAAATTGTATACATAAATCCAAGGCTTGTATCGAGACCGATTATAAGAGTGGATGACAAGTACATTGACCTTTCAAAGGAAAAAGAGTTAAAAATACTTGAAATATTATAATTGATAATTGGAAATATTATTTGATGTTGGGGCATGCAAGAGAAACATTATGTTTTATTTAGAAGGAAACCTGTGAGTTTTGTATAATATAATTACAGGTGTTTTTTTATTTGCAGGGAGGTGTAACTTGCGATGCTCATACGTGAAGAACTGGAAAAGCTTGAAGATGAAATTTTGTCACCTTATGCGGCAAAAAGCGCCCAGTCCCTCGGCAGAATGCGCGAGGAAAAAGAATGTGATGTAAGGACGCGGTTTCAAAGAGATAGAGATAGAATATTGTATTCAAAAGCTTTTCGGCGGTTAAAACATAAAACTCAAGTTTTTCTTTCACCGGAGGGGGACCATTACAGGACGAGATTGACTCATACTCTTGAGGTTTCACAGATAGCAAGGACTATTGCAAAGAGCCTTAGACTAAACGAGGATTTGACAGAGGCAATATCTTTAGGGCATGACTTGGGACATACACCCTTTGGACATGCCGGCGAAAGAGTTCTAAATGAGATATGTCCCCATGGATTTAAGCATAATGAGCAGAGCTTGAGAGTTGTGGATATACTGGAAAGGGACAACGGACTAAACCTCACTTGGGAAGTTAGAAACGGAATACTAAACCACACGGGAGACACAATTTCAGCAACTTTGGAAGGGCAGATTATAAGGTTTGCCGACAGAATAGCATATATTAATCATGATATAGATGATGCCATAAGAGGAGGTATTATTTCGGAAGACAGTCTTCCGAAAGAGTGCACCAAAGTATTGGGCGCCAGTTCCAGCCGAAGAATAAACAATATGATTGTGAATATTATAAACAATAGTAAAGACAGGGACTCAATAAAAATGAGCAGTGAATTTTACGAAGCAATGAATGAGCTTAGAAATTTTATGTTCGACAATGTGTATATAGGGTCGAAAGCTAAAAAGGATGAAATAAAAGCCCAAAATATTATAAAAGAGCTTTACAACTACATTAAAGAAAGACCGGAATATCTTTCCGAGGAAGCGGCGAAAATGCTTCAACATTCGGATATCGACAGAGTTGTTTGCGATTATATTGCCGGAATGACAGATCGATATGCGGTTAAAAAATTTCACGAAATATTTATACCCGAATCATGGCACTGATCAAAAAAGCCCAACAACCTGTGTTTTGGGCTGAATTTATGTTAAACGTATAAATTGGCAATAAAGTTGAAAGAATATCTAAAAATATTTGTTTTTATTTTAGAGTATTTAAAGAAGGAAAATTTATTTTTATGAAGAATAAAATAAAATCGTATTATGGTGGTTTTTCATTTAATATCCGTGCTATAATAATGGGGCGTTATTTCTTAGAATTAAATATGCTGATTAACAAAAAAAGAAGGAATATGAGCAAATATGTCGAAGAATATAGTTGAAACGTGGTAAACATCCTATTTATCAAATAATTGGTTTTTATAATTTTTATAAAGGAGTTGTTTTAGGAAAGAAGAGTATAGAATGTATAAACATTATTCGGAAGAATTGATAGAAGAAATTAGAATTAACAATGATATTTTGAGTGTTGTGGGGGAGTACGTCAAACTGGAGAGAAAAGGCAGGAATTATTTCGGACTATGTCCATTCCACAGTGAAAAAACCCCTTCATTCAGTGTAGACCCGAGTAAGCAGCTATATTATTGTTTTGGGTGCGGAAAGGGCGGAAGTGTCATACAGTTTGTTATGGAGGCAGAGAACCTTGACTATATTGAAGCAATCAAGCTGTTGGCGGAGAGAGCAAGGATACAGCTGCCCGAAGGAGACAATGAAGAAGAAAGAATTATCGCTCGAAAAAAGCAGGAGCTTTTGAAAATTAATATTGAAGCGGCTCGCTTTTTCTATGAGCAGCTTAATGAGAAAAAAAATTCCGCCCCAAGGGAGTATTTGAATAAGAGAAAGGTCAGCGGAAATATTGCCAGAAAATTTGGCTTGGGTTATTCGCTGGAAGAATGGGATTCACTATACAATCATTTAAAAAAGAAAGGCTATAGTGATGAAATACTTTTAGACAGCGGATTGGTTTTAAAAGGCAAAAACGGCGGTTTTTACGACAGGTTTAGAGGTAGAGTTATATTTCCAATATTTGATTTGAGGGGAAATGTTATTGGTTTTGGCGGGAGAGTCTTGGATAATTCCACTCCAAAATATATGAACTCCCCGGAAACGTTGGTTTACAATAAAAGAAAAAATCTTTATGCCCTGAACTTTGCAAAAAATTCGGGAGAAAAAAGAATAATTGTAGTTGAAGGATATATGGATGTAATATCCCTATTTCAGTTTGGAATAATAAATACTGTAGCATCTCTTGGCACTGCTTTGACTGAAAACCAGGGAAGGATATTGAAAAAATATGCAGAAGAGATAATTATATCCTATGATGCGGATACTGCAGGAATGGCTGCAACAATGAGAGGGCTTGACTTGCTCAATGATATCGGGTGCAACGTAAAGGTTCTTACCATACCTTACGGAAAGGACCCGGATGAGTTCGTCAAAAAGAACGGCCCTGAAGCATTTAACAAGCTGGTGGAAAATGCACTTTCATTGATTGAGTATAAAATAAAGGCTTTAAAATCTACTATAGATACAAATACTACTGAGGGAAAGATTAATTTTTTAAACAGGGCTGCGGATTTACTGTCAAAAGTTAGCAATAATATGGAAAGAGAGATGTATATTAAGAAAATTTCAAAGGAGTATGATATAAGCCAGGAATCGATATATGCAGAAGTACTTAAAAGAATAAAGCCCAAAACAGCTTTTAAACCTTTGGCGAAGCCTTTGACGGCAAAAGCTGACAACAATAGGCTTAAGTTTGATAAAAGCAATGAAAAAAGTAGTTCCGACAGCATTGTTGATTGTGAAAGAATGCTGCTCAGTCTTCTTAGCATTGATAATTCTTTATATAAAGTAGTAAAAGACAAAATAATTATTGATGAATTTAAAAGTGAGGAAAACAAAGAAATAGCAAAGATTATTTTTAAACGTTTCGAAGACAGGAAGGGAATAGTTCCGGCAGAGCTTATAAATTTGGCCGGCGAAGAATCTTCGGGCGTGTTTGCAAGATTAATACAGGGGGAATGTAATTTTGATGATAACATAAAGGCAGTTATGGATATAATTAAAAAAATGGAGTTATACCGTTTGAAGGACAGGCAGAGAGAGATACTCCAGCTGATTTCTTCCGGAAATCTTTCTAATGAAGAGACGGAGAAACTGAAATTGGAGCTAAAGACAGTATTATTGAAAATGAAAAGTATATAGAGAGATACATCTTAATGAACGGAGGGGCAGTAAGTGAAACCCAATAGCGATAAAAAAGCGATTTTGCTTGAGCTTATTGAAAAAGGCAAACAAAAAGGAATGTTAACATACCAGGAAATTATGGATGCATTTGATGAAATTGACATCGATCCTGAACATATTGAAAAAATATATGAGACGTTGGAAAATATGGGGATAGATGTAGTAGGGGATATAGAAGCGGAAATGGAAGATATCCAGCTTACGGAAGATGACTTGGATATTTCCATTCCCGAGGGCATAAGTATAGATGACCCTGTCAGAATGTATTTGAAAGAGATTGGTAAAGTACCTCTTTTAACTGCTGAGGAAGAGATTGAACTGGCTCACAGAATGGAACAGGGTGATGCCGAAGCTAAAAGAAGATTGGCAGAAGCAAACTTGAGATTGGTTGTAAGTATTGCAAAAAGATATGTGGGAAGAGGCATGCTTTTCCTTGATTTAATTCAAGAAGGAAACCTTGGTCTTATAAAAGCAGTGGAAAAGTTTGATTACAGAAAAGGTTTCAAATTCAGCACTTATGCCACATGGTGGATTAGACAGGCAATCACCAGGGCAATTGCAGACCAGGCGAGAACCATCAGGATACCTGTTCACATGGTTGAGACCATAAACAAGCTTATAAGAGTCTCCAGACAGCTCCTGCAAGAGCTGGGAAGGGAGCCTCATCCTGAGGAGATTGCAAAAGAGATGAACATGCCTGTTGAAAAGGTAAGGGAGATAATGAAAATATCCCAAGAACCTGTTTCTCTTGAGACACCTATAGGTGAAGAGGAAGACAGCCATCTTGGGGACTTTATACCCGATGATGATGCTCCGGCGCCGTCGGAAGCGGCTGCTTTTACCCTTTTAAAGGAACAGCTGATAGATGTTTTGGATACTTTGACTCCCAGGGAAGAGAAAGTTTTAAGGCTTCGATTCGGCTTAGATGACGGTCGCGCCAGGACTCTTGAAGAGGTTGGAAAAGAGTTTAATGTTACAAGGGAAAGAATTCGTCAGATTGAGGCAAAGGCTTTACGAAAGCTTAGACATCCCAGCAGAAGTAAAAAATTAAAGGATTATTTGGATTAATTTATAGAGTCAGGAACTGTTACCTGGCTCTTTTCATTGGAATTTGTAAAGTAATGGGATAATTATTCGGATAAAAAAATATCCTGCAAATTAGCTGAGTGCATATTTGCAGGAACTAGGGGAGTATAATTATTATACTAGTAGTATATTAATAGATATAAAAATAAAAATCAAGACATTTTTAAAATTTATTTAAAAAAGTGTTTGGCATAGTCTAACAAAGGAATATGGACAAGATTTATATGGAAAATTGTTTAAAAACAGGATTTTGATACGGGCTGCATAAAAAAACATCCTTTGAAGCAATATATGAATGAAATAAAATAATTTAGCAATGGAGTGAATAATATGGATGAAATGAACAGAAATGAAGTAGAAATTACAACTTACGACAGATTGCTTCGGGCATGGGAAAATTCAATGGAATTGGTAAGGGATTATGAGATGTATTCTAAAAGAATAGAGGACCAAAAGATTAAGGAAGTTTTCAAAAAGTATGCCGAGGAAGAAGGAAAACACGCAACAGAGCTTAGGGAGCTTTTGCTGGAATATAGGAACAAAAGACTGGAAAATACCAATTAGCACTCAACTTATAGGGTAAGAATAGTCTACGAAAAAAAATCATACATTGAAAATAGGAGTAAGGCGTTGAAAATAAAAGAAAAACGGTTATAATTGCTTATAGTGCCAGAAAAACGATTCTTGACCTGGGAGGGATGCATAAGTATAATATATTTTGTGTTTAGCAAGTTATTGCTAACGCAAAAATATTCCTCAATAGCTCAGTCGGTAGAGCATGCGGCTGTTAACCGCAGGGTCGTAGGTTCGAGTCCTACTTGAGGAGCCAAACGGGCCTTTAGCTCAGTTGGTTAGAGCAACCGGCTCATAACCGGTTGGTCCGGGGTTCGAGTCCCTGAAGGCCCACCAAAAAATAAAACAAGGAGTCTATTTTGACTCCTTGTTTTATTTTTTTATCTCAATAAAAGTGTCAAAACTTTCGCTAAGCTCTCTATGACTTGAGGCAGGGGTGCTTTTTTTATTTGTGATGACTTGGTGTAAAGGCTCTGTGATGCCGATAGTTATAGTCTCAAAAGGTTTTTCGGTGTCCCGTTTCTTTTGCAGTTATAGTTTAAAAGAAAAATTACCAAAGGCAATAATACA
>NZ_DAORXT010000051.1:0-21602 GCF_035371925.1 Acetivibrio sp.
TGGCATCTTCTTTTTCAAAGATCATTTTGTTTCATTACAGGAATGCTCCATATATTATTGTTGCCGTATATGGCAGCAATATACATGAAGATGAAAAAATATTTAATTTTTAAAGTTACTGGCTGGATGCTTCAAAATTTTCGATGGTGTCAAGGTATATCCCTGTATAATAATGCTTTAGAATCTCCTCGTAGGTTCCGCCGTTTTTTGCCAGGTTGTTTGCTCCCCATTGGCTCATACCTACTCCGTGACCGTATCCAATCGTTGTTATTACAACTTCTCCGTTCTCTCCCTTTTCTATATTGAAATTTGTGGATCTTAGACCCAAAAGACTCCTTAACTCCGTACCCTTGATAACCACATCTTCTATTTTGATTTCCTTCACCCTTCCCGCCTTGGTTCTTTCCAATATTTCAATCTCATCTACCAGGTCTTCCGGCTCTAAATCCATATCCGGGTATTGATCCTTGAGCTTTTTCGTTATATCCTCTTCCTTAAACACAGCCGAAACCTTATATCCCTCACTTTTATCTTCGCCTTCACTCTTTACACTCTTTAGATAGGGTACTTCAACGCCTTCCCAGACATCTTCCGAATTCTCGGTCATTCCTCCGCTGTTTGCATGAAATACCGGATTTACCACCTTTTTGTCGTACAAAATGATTACTCCCTCGGTTTCCCTAACTGCCCTTTCAATTTTGCTCCAATTGTCAAAGGCTCTGAGATTTCCCCATTTTGCCATTGCATCCCCCTTTTTTGTCCATGCCTGGCAATGGCCCGGGTCGGTACAGATGTCGGCCCCCTTGTGGGTATCTTCTTTTGGCGAATAGAATTTTTTCATTCTCCCGTATACATAGGTACGGGCAGCAACTGCCTGTGCCTTAAGAGCCTCCAATTCAAAATCCGCAGGCATTTCAGCAGCAACCACACCTTTAAGATACTCTTCCAGGGACATTTCTTGAACTTCATCCGCGTCTTTTATATATACCTTTAGCGTCAAATCCTCTTTTTCCTCGGGTACAATATCCTCAATCACTGTACTGCACCCTTTTACAATAATCAGAGGAAGTATAACTACTATTATTGTCATTAACAGAACATATCTAACGAATCTTTTCATTGTCCGTACCTTTTCCCGAAGTTTAGTAGATTCTTCCATGTAATGCATGTCAGTAATAATAAATATGATTGCAAATCGCAAGTTATTCTTCTTTTACGGACAGTGAAAAGTATTAGAAGGGATAATTAAAGGACGAAAGGGTTAACCTTTACGTCCTTTAATATGTACTTCATTTTACTTTATAAAAATTTTATTAGTCTTCTTCCACTCTTTGAATGTTTGCTCCAAGGGAATTTAATTTTTCGTGTATTCTCACGTACCCTCTTTCAATATGCTCTATTTCCGTAACCTCGGTAACGCCTTCTGCTACAAGGCCAGCCAAAACAAGGGCAGCACCGGCTCTTAAGTCCGTTGCCCTTACCTTTGCCCCAGTAAGTCTGCTGTTGCCTTCAATAATCGCGCTTCTTCCCTCGATTTTAACGTTTGCTCCCATTCTTTTGAGCTCGGCCAAATGCATGAACCTGTTTTCAAAAATGGTCTCAATAACCATGCTGGTCCCGTCTGCCTTGGTCATCAAAGAAGTCATCTGTGCCTGCATATCCGTCGGAAAACCGGGATACGGATGGGTCTTTATATCAAAAGGTTTTATTGCATCGCCGGCTTTTACATGTATGCTTGAGAGCTCCTCAGATACTTCAACGCCCGCTTCTCTAAGCTTTGCAGTAATCGGCTTTACATGGTCGGGTACAATATTCTCAATAATTACATCTCCGCCGGTCACTGCTGCGGCCACCATAAATGTTCCCGCTTCGATCCTGTCGGGTATTACCGCATGATTGGTTCCTCTCAGTCTGTGGACGCCGTTTATCTTAATGGTATCTGTACCTGCTCCCTTTATATCGGCACCCATGGCAGTAAGATATGTGGCAAGATCCACAATCTCCGGTTCGATAGCTGCGTTTTCAATAATTGTCTGGCCCTCTGCCAAAACTGCAGCCATCATAATATTTTCCGTGGCACCTACGCTCGGAAAATCCAAATATATCTTGCTTCCTTTCAATCTTCCGTTTACTCTTGCTTCTATATAACCGTGACCTTGTTCTATTTCAGCTCCCATTGCCGCAAATCCCTTTAGATGCAAATCCACAGGCCTTGTACCTATAGCGCATCCTCCCGGGAGGGAAATTTTGGCTATTCCTGTTCTGGCCAAAAGCGGACCCATAACAAGAATTGATGCCCTCATTTTATTTACCAACTCATAAGGCGCTGTTGTATTTGCAATATCCTGTGTGTTAATGCAAAGCTTCGCCTTCTCTTCACAAAATCTAACGTCTACTCCAAAGGACTCTAAAAGCTCACACATAATTTTTACATCAGTGAGGTCCGGAACTTCCTCAATAATGCTTTCCCTGTCCCCTAAAATTGAGGCGGCAATAATAGGCAGAACAGAGTTCTTTGCGCCGCTAATCCTTACCTTTCCTCTTAAAGGCTTTCCTTCAGTTACAATTAATTTGGGCACGTCGATTCTTCCTTTCGTTTTTTTGTAATTTATCTTTTGTATTGACCTTGCGCGGCTGCTTTCATTAATATTCAACAGTTATCACAGGTGTCGCAAGCCATATGTATGTCCTGTCTTCGTAAGAATTATACCTGATTGCAATGTTCATATTCACCTTTTCGCCGTTTACCAGTATTGAGTTGTCAATACCGGGAGCAAAGGCCGAAACACTTATTAAATTGTTTTCTGCAATACCGTTTACCTTTTTAGCCCCTGCGCTTTTGAGTATTTTCTTGCTAATTTTGTTTAAATCCTTGTAATCCATCCTTCCTTCAAAATATCCGGTCATACATATATTTAATTCCGACTCAATTTTATACTTGTGAAAAACATTAATCAAATCATCATGTATGTCCTCAAGTCCAAATTCGTCAGGCCCTGAAGTAAGACTTAAAGAAATATAAGCTTTTTCCGGGTCTTTCTCACTTCTATTGGACTGGGCGCATATGTTTATCATCTTTCCTTTGCCAATAGTCCCGATTATCTCTATCTTGTCAATCCGGTCATTTGATATCAGCCTTCTTGAAAAAAGTTCGTTATTCTCCACATTTATATCTTTCGCAAGACTGTCAATGATTTTTGTCAATTCTTCAAAACTTTTTTCTGTTTTTGTCCATGCATAAAATTCGGTATTGGCAAGGGTTGCCCCCGACGCTATAAAAGCTTCTTTCAAGGCAGTTGAAGATGACCCTTTATTATAATATAGCTTTGCATACCCAATTGTAAATAGTATAATTAAGATTATTATCAAATAAAAGTGTTTAGACGAAAGTTTCATATATATCCCCCTCTTCTGCCATTTTGTACAGCTTCTTTAGAAATGGACGCAGCTATAGTAGAATTATTGCCTTTTTAAGATGGGGATATACATATATTATTTTTTAAGAACTGTTTGAAATTTTCAATTGCAAAAGAAGTGCCCTTTTGATTAACCACCTCCCAAAAAAGCGGCGTTGAATTATTGTAAACTTCTTTTGACGTAATGCAAAATCGTAAGTTAAATAGTTTAATGCAACAAAGGAGCTGGTTTCTTTTGATGTTTAATACGTGGAAAGTGCCCTGCTTACCATCATTGAACAGTTGGCCCTGTCTATTGGGGCTTCCTCGTTAAAATTCTTGTACAGACTGTCATTAACCGATAGAATACCTACATCAAACATTTTTTTTACTGATTTGCTGTACCATTTATCAGGATTTAATTTTGAATAAATTCCGTTTTTTGTGGTTTTAAAGTTAAACGCTCTCGCTATAACGGAACAGGCCTCAGCCAAAGTTATAGGGCGATCGGGTCTTACCGTCCCGTCCTCATAACCTGAAATCAATCCGTGTTTTGCTGCCACAAGTATTATATCCCTTGCCCAATGCCCGTCAATATCCGTAAATCCGAAAGTATCTTCTGCCGTTCCTTCCAGATTTAATGCCTTTACCAGAAGAACCATAAACTCTGCCCTGGTAATATTACTTTCGGGCCTGAAGGAACCGTCCGGCATTCCGTTCACAATTCCGGCATCATGGAGATGGGTAATATACTCCTTGGCCTCAATGCCTTTAATATCGTTAAAAGGTACCCAATCAGCATCGTCAATGTTTGAAAGGATTATTCTAAGCGGCGGAACTGCACCGGTCAAATCGTAGTCAAGATATGACCGGTTTTCTGTGTCAACCGTCTCATAACCTATATACAGCGTTTTGCCGTTTACCAGGTAATAGTAGGCAATGGCAATGCCTTTGCCTTTGTTTTTTTCTTTGTCTTCATCGGACCACTTTAGTGTTATCCTTATTTTGTTTTCATCAATTTGCCGTGTCTCATACACAGCTCCGTGAGCACTGACATTTTGAACACTCACAAGCAAAACATGCAATATTAATATTATGCTCACACACACCGTCTTTATATTCATTATTTCCTACCTCAAATCCTCTTTTTTAAAGTAGAAATCAACCTTGTTTTTTATTCCAATTCTCCAACATATACCAATAGTTTTTCAATAAGCACAAGAACTTCATGTCTTTTTATCGGCTCATTGGTCATTACCGTTTTACCGCCATCTCTTACCAACTCAAATCCATTTTTTTCAATGAACTCCGACTTGGTTTTTGCGTCCAACAGTTTTCCGGTTTTCAGCTCAAACAGCCTTATTATCATTTTATAAGCCTCACCCACAGTGCAGTTCCTGCTTGAAGCCTTGATGTCATTGGATGTAATAAATCCGGCTTTCAAAGCGTTGTTCATAAAGTCGCTTCCATACTCGTAATCCAACACATCCAGCATAAACTTTACTGTGTCTCCCAAAGAAGCATAATTGTCGGGTCCAAAAAGTCTTGTCGGCACACTTTTTAGCTCATGCAAGGATGCAACGTTATTTATGCTGGTCTCATAAGGATGATAATATATGTCGTCAAAAAAGTCCTTGTCCAACTCGGCTATCGCGGTATTTCCAAGTTTTAAGGTTTCAAAAGCAAGAGTTCCTATATTTCTGTCATAGTTGTAATCATATGCTGTTTGAAGCCTTTTCCACTTGCCGGTTTCTCCGTCGTATAAAAAGCCGGATGTCTTGCCTTCGGTGAACCTGTCGGTATCGTCATATTCCGAAAGAACCTTAAGAGGCTTTAGGACGGAACTTACAGGTATTACATTGCCGCCATCGACTACACCTATTTCTATTTTTATGGTCTCGGTTTTAAACATCATGTTCTTTACATTTGTTCCGGTATTACCCAGATGCGAAATGGTTATCTCGTAATTTACACCCGAAGCCTTTCCCGCCAAAGGATTGAAGTTTGCCGTTGTTATTGTTCCCGGTCTTATAACAAGGGAAAAATCTTTCATTTTAAAAGTAACATTTTCCGAAAGCTCGGTCAGGGATTTAAACACCTTGTCGGAAACTAGTATTCTCAGTTTTTTATATGCCTGGGGCGGATCATTGAGTTTGACCGTGACATCTAGTTTATTGTCATTTATTACATATTCTACAAATCTATCCGCATCAACCCCGACTATCTTAACATCCCAGACTCCATCTTTGACGGTTTTTGCTTTATTTACAAAATCACCGATTATGACAGTATCAATATCCTCGTCGGAATCATAGTCATCACTGCTTCTTCTAGTTCTCACAGTCACACTCTGGGTAGGATTGGATTTCAAATTTTTCGAAGGATCATAGGAATACAGCCTTGCATAATACCTGTGGTTCGACAAAAGTCCCCCCACGGTAAACTCCGAGGCCTTTCCCACCTTGTATTCCACAGCATCCTTGTAATCTACGTCACCGGCAACCTCAAGAATATACTCTAAATCCTCTTCCTGCATCCATTCATATGTAATACTGTTCTTTGTAATTGCATCGGAAGTGTTTTTAATACCGAATCCCTTTGGCGTATCCGGCGGAATATATGCAAGAGTCCTTACCAGATAGGAATCGCTCCACTCGGACTTTATTGTCTCTCCGTCTTTGCCGACAGCTTCCGCCTGTACCCAAAAATAATACAGGGTGTTTGGAGTTAAGCCTGTTATTCTGGTGTATATAGAATTTTTTAAATCTTCCGGAGTTACTTTCACACTTCCCGTTGCCGTATTTATATTGTCGGAAAGTCCGTATTTCAGATAGTAATTGTGTTCCGGGTTAAACTCCCAGCCCAAATCAATGTATGTGTCCGCAGCCACGTGATAGTTGAATGAAGGCACCACCGGCTTTTCCAAAGGAGGTATTATAACCGGGTTTGTTGTGACTATTATCGGGTCCGAAGGTTCGGACACAAGGTTTGCACTGGGTCTTGCCGCTCTCACCCATATAACATACACTTTATTGGGCTCAAGACCGGTAACTGTAATATCCACGTTGTGTTTTTTCCCGTCAGGATTGAGGTCCGGGTTTTCCCACGGGTCATTTGGATCAACAGGGAAATTAACTACTTTATCTGCCGGAAGATATTTGAGCTCATCATAGGACATGCCTTCCCTATACTCAACACATCCGACATTTATTTTTACACCGGAATCATAAGACACTTTTCTGTAATAAACATCATCCACAACGGACGGCTGAGGGTCAAAAGGAGGTACATCATTGTAATGAAGTTTTTCAGTGCGTATGTATTCCCATTTGTTTTCACTAAAATTATATTCTTCATACCACAGGTTTTTAATCTGTATTGTCACCGAACTTTCCGTAACCATGTTCTGCCCGTTCGAATCCTTCTTTACTTTAAGAGGCGGCTTTGCCGGCACATTGGGCTGATTTATCGGCTCATCGGCCGGAGTAATAATAACCTTTATGGCAGGGTCGGATATATATTCGACATTTTGGAGTATATCGTCAACATATTCAACAAACTGCTTCTTTGCAACTATTTTTAAATAATAGGTGGAGTTGGGAGTCAAATTCGAAACAACGTATTTATAGCCAATAAGGGCATCTCCGCTAATTATACGGTTGCTGCTTCCCATTGACACGCTCCAGGCAATTTTTTTGCTCTCCGGCGGGTTGTCAATAAGGTTCGGATCGTCTATAATCCATATGTCATAGGTAATATCATTGTCCACCTGCCCGTCCCCGCGGGTGGGAGCTTTCCACAAAATTGTCGCACTATTGGGTTTGAGTTCTTCATCATAGCTTATAATAGTCTCTCCCGGAGCTTTTTCAAATTTGTCCACCAATACGGGAGCCGCGGGATAAGAAGGAGCTTCCTGCTCTCTTACTATTATTCTTTCGGATTCTATCTTTATGCCTTCATATACATCAAGACCATCTCGGGTTACAATTGCCCTGATTATAAAGTAGTGTTCAGCCTCTCCGGGCGGAAGCGTGACAAAAAAATCGGTACCGTCCACAGCCGCCATGTATTGAGCCAGGTCGCTAGAGTCCACTCGCCCCCTATAAATCTGATATTTGACTTTTATGTTACTGTCGCTAAGTCCGGTAACAACAGGGCTCCACTCCAGCTTCCAAATAATCCCAGAGTCAGCAGAAGCTATTTTTGTGGTCTTAACCAAAATGTAGCTGCTGACAATAACGGTTGGGCTGTACGGATTCTTTTTGAGTTCGGAATCATTAACATCCGGCTCAATTCTGATGTAGTAAACCCTTCCCGGGTCTCTGGCTGTATGAATATACTCAAGCTTTCCTGTAGACTCATTCACCTTTACCGGCTTGTCCGGTCCTATCTGGTCTTTGCCTATGTATATCGGCGGTGTATTGGTGAAATTGCCGTTTTCGGAAATATAAAGCTTGTAGTCTATTCTGCCGTTGGTGTTCCAAACATCATCCCATTCTATCTTAATCTTGTTTGTAGAGATGGAATATGCGTCAACATCTATCTCGGTCAAAACCTTCACTCTGTTTGAAGCCGGCGATTCCGCGCTTCTGTACAATTTGCTGTCTTCGGCAAATGTGTGATAGGCAGTCGCATCCACATAGTAGATGGTACCTGAATTCAGATCCTTTAAGCGATACGAATCTAAATTTCCGGAAACATCCTTTGCCTTCAATGTACGGGGTTTGGCCGCCCTGTAAGGCTTTGATATTTCCTGCACGTAGAAGTTAAGGTATTTCGAAATGGAATAAGAGGGAAAGCTCACATTCCATTTAAAATCGACATAATATTTATCAAATTCACTATAGCCAATGGCAGGCTCCCCAGGATTTTGCGGTTCAATCCTAAGCTTTGAAGGAGCCGATTGAGGTTCTGTATCAATAGCCCAAGCTGTATTTATGATATTTAGTTGGATAATCAGGCTTATTAACAATATTAGTCCGATAGCTCTCTTAGCTCTTGTCATTTTCATCATGTCTCCTTATATTTCCTTGGTAATCTCAAGTATTTTTACAAAAGACTCTACCAGTTCTGCCCGGGTAACAGGTTTTTTAGGCCCAAATGCGCCATTTTCGCCAACTGTCATTACTTCCAAATCCAATACCAGCAGAACGGGTTTTAGCAAGCTACTGTCAACATCTCTTTCATCGCTTATATAGACATATCTTTTGGGTATCAGGCTCTGAATATTTACACCTGTCTTTTCACAATACACTTTCATTATTATTAAGGCTATTTCCTGACGGGTTATATCCCTTGTAACACCACCAACACCCACGAGGCTCTTAAGACCGTACTTTTCGGCCTTCTGGCTTATGGTAAGTCCATGACTTGTTCCTTCTTTGTTTGTAACCTTTTCATAAAGCAAAATTGCTTCCTTTACTTTAACATTATCCTCCGGATAGAAGGAGTCCAGATTACCGAAAACATCTCTTAAATCATATTTTGACATAAGAATTTTTATGTCCCCGGAATAGGAGTACCCATCCGGCACATCCGATGGAGCTGCCGCAAAAACGAGCACGGCGTATTCACCGGTTTTTATAGTGTTGAACAATGCGCTGTTTCCAATGTAAACCGTATTGGATGAAAGCTTTTTCCATTTTCCTTCTCCTTCGTACCATACTCCGGGAGTCTTCAAGCCTGGTTTATCGGTAAAGGTCAGCTTCGTCATCATAGGTTTGTCAAAGTCCTTTATTACTTTAGTGCCCACCACTATGGAGTAAGAGCCGCTTGTGGTGTCAATCCTGTTTTTGATAAATACTGACAAATCCTCCTCAATCTCTCCTATAAGCTCTAAAATCTCTTCATCAATATTAGTATATTTGCTTTTTTTGTTATCCCGGCTCAAAAGCTTATTAAGTTTTTCCTGAACGAGCCCCGATTCTTTGTTGTACAACTTGTTGTGTATTTCATCTCTGATTTGGGAATAGGTAAAGCTTGTCCCCACAGCTTCCAGGCTGACACTGTTTATTTGGGATGCAGCCTCGGCTCCCTCCGGCAAGCTCTTGGCCGATTTTTGCAAACGCTTTATGGTAAATTTATAGTATATTCCCTTGACATTTGAGTTGTCATGAAGAGCAACAACTTCTTTGCTTTCGGTATCAATAGTTCCCGGCCTTAAGGTGTACTCCGCACCTATGGTCTTAATTACAAGACTTGTGTTGTCTGTCTCCAAGACCTCTATCACACTGCCCGGAACATATACTACGTCCGTGCCGGCACCTTCATTAATATTGGATATATCCAAGGTAAAGGGATATGGTCCGTTGTTTTGAATTGCATTTACCATCCGGTCTTCTTTTAGAAGAAGCTTGTTGTAATTTCCGTTTCTTATATCAATTCTCCAGTACAGCGCCTCCTCAAACTCTCGGATTTTATCCAAAAACTTTGCTTCTTTTTTATTGTTGTTGTCCTCTTCGTCGTAATCATCCTGGTTGAATTCCGTTCTGACTTCAACAGGCCCTATATATTTTGAGTATGAGACAATAGTTGAATCCACAGGGTCAATCCTTACTGCGCGTACCTTGATATAATATTTTGTGTTGGACTTAAGCTCCTCATGCTTTATACTTCCGTCCTGCATTTTTACAGGATACGTCTTTATTCTTGCATAGAAGTATTCATAGTTCATGGTATTTGCTTTGGGGTCTTTTTCTTTATAATACGGAAGTATCTTTCCGTCGTAATTTATATATTCCTCCAGGTCCTCATCGGAAAGCTCAATATAGTCATCGTCTGCCAAGGTTTTTATTGCAAGCTCGTACTTGTATCCCGGAAGACCTCTCCACTTGGCTTCCAGCTCGTGGCCTCCGTCCCTTGTTTTCAAGGATTGGGCCGTAAAGACCGGTTCGCTTTTATTTTTCTTATATACATTTATATCGTAAGCTGTATCAAATTCAAGGTTTGAAAGCCTTACATAGTTGATTGCTCCCAACCTCACTATGGTGTACCTGTTTCTTGCCACCTGGCCGAATTTCAAGTCATCTTCCGGTTTTATGTATATACTGTAGTCTTCCGTCCTTGCATTAATATCACTGTCATTAAAGTAAAATCCCAACTGTGCGTCTTTAACCGCCTCCAGCATGGACGGCTGTTCTATCAAAATTGTGGTAACCGGGATTGAAACCCACAAGCTGTAATTTGTGGGATCACTACTCTTTACCGCTCTTATGCTAAAGTAATAAAGCCTATTCGGAAACAGCCAGGAATCTACTGTATACCTCAACTGTTTGGTTAGGGGATCAAGCTCAAAGTTTTTGGCAAGCACCGGCAATGAAGGGTCTAAGATTACATTTCCGAATTCAGCATTAAAGCTTTGGTATATGGCATCCTCCGAGCCGTCATAGTCCCCTTCGTTGGGCTCGACTCTTCTTGAAGTGCATATTATTTCATAATATACGTCATTTTCCGCCCAGTTCCATGAAAATACCACGCTCAAGCTGTCAACCAACGGATTTCCCTTTTGATCTTTTGCAATATTAAAATCCGTTGGTGTAAGAGGTCTCTTTGCGGATTCATCCGGTTCTCCCATCACGCCCCGAACCGTAGTCACCGCAAGAATTGCCGAAGGCTTTGATATTTTGTCCTCGGACAGTGTACTTATCGACAGCCTTGTCTTTATTACAAAATAATATGTGGTATTGGGTCTTAATTTTTCTCCAAAAAGCGTATAACCATCCGTTCCGGGAGAGAAATTGCTTATGGTGGCTCTTATCGAGCTACTGTCGTCATTTGTCCCTACAAATAACACATCACCTTTCGGATTTTCAGTACTTCCCACAAACTTAAATGAGGTTATGTCCGTTCTTGTGCTCATGTATAAATCATAATAAACAGCTTTTGAAACCGAAGTGTCCGCCACATAGTTTTTCCAATTGATGTTGAGCTTGTCAAACTGCAGCTCTATGTAATTTGATACAATAACCTGCTGAGTATCCTGGTCAATCGTAACATTAGCATCATTTTTTGTAACCACAAAATTCTTTGGAAGAGGAACGTCCATTTCTTGCGCTGCACGGGTTGTAAAGCTTACTATTACAGATTTGTCGGACATTTCTTCAATATTGGTGGTGTTTCTGTTGGCTGCGCTTGTTGTATACATCTGCATATAATATACTTTGTTGGGCAGCAGGAAGTCAGGATAACCTTCGGTATTATCGATACTCTCTTCTACGATTACAGGATTGCCGCCAGCATCATATCCTGTAAAATACTCACCTTTAAAGAGCTCAAATCCTTTTATTGTATACTCCAGGCGGTTTCCCACCTCTTTTACAGCTTTTGAAGAGAAATATATCACCCTTCTGTATTTTAGTGGGAAATACCCATAGGAAGTATCGTCATCCCTTAGTTCCGGATACGGTTCGGTGGTTATTTCCTTCTGACTGGTATTTAACAGTACATGGAAAACCATATCCTTGTCAGTATCGGTATTTGTTTTGATTTCATTCCAGTTGGCCGGTTTTTCCCAGGAAATCGTAATGTTGCTGGACTTCTGGAGCACCTCTTTACCGTTGGCATCTATAACTTTTCTGGTCACCAGCTCTCTGTCAACTATTGTTATACCGCTGGGTACAGACCACTTGCTTGAGTCCTCCCCAAGAGCATAGGGCAATTTTCCGGACTCAATTCTGTCAATGGATGTCTCCGTTTTTACCACTATTCTATAATAAATTGTATTGTTTTGGCCGGTACCCGATATGACAGTCAGAGCACTGTCGGACCCTTGCACAAAAAAGCTGTCGTCCAATGTCTTCCTGACAGTCCAGTCCCCCGGTATCGTTGGGTCATCACTGGACTGTATTTCATAGAACATCCTTGGCATATTAAGGCTTCCCTGATTTACCTTGTATACCTTTACATAAATGTTGTTTGAGGAATCGCGAGACAGCTGAAATCTTATTGGAGTATAGGTATAAGGAAAGCTTCCCGAAAGAATACTTCCGTTCATGTCCGAAGGTTTACCCACAGTAACGGCGTATTTTGTCTCTTTGGCATCATTATAAAAGGCAGGTTTAATATTCATATAATAAACCGTACCGGGGAGAATATCCCCGTCCGGAAGACCGTTTGTCTCCAAAGGAGGAATTTCGGCATTTGCGTCTTTTCTTCCAATAAGGTCAACACTCATATAACCGTTTGAATCGGGTCCCAAAACAGAGGCTTTTACGCTATCATTACCCGAAACATGGGCAGTATAGCCGGAAGCCGAATACTCAATTATTATCGCAGACTGGGAAGATCCGCTGTTTAGATTGCCTGCGTTGGTGGAAATGTTTATCCTAAAGTTCAGGCTTGTAATGTCCAATCCATTGCCGTACACACTATTTAAGCTATTCTTTATGTAAGTTACCGCACCGGGTTGGCCGGCATTAACAACACCGCCGCCATTCCAGACCTTCGGCATCATCCACTTAAGGTTCAGTCTCGGCTTGTCGCCAATCTCAAAACCTCCGCCCGGAAGGGCTGTCCTCGTCTGCTCAACCCTCGATGCCATAAATGTAATGCCCGGAAGGAAAAACAAAAGACCTTCGGCTATTACACTTGCAGAATTATTTAATAATTCCACACGAATATCATATATAAAGTCGCTGTCCAAACCGGTTATTGTATATTTATTTACGCTGTCATTGATTTCGATGGTCTGAGATCCCCCATCGGGCATGTGATAGCTTATGCGAAATGACTTTGTGCCCGCCACATTATCCCAGCGTATATTTAAATCTCCATTTGAAAAATCATCAACATAGATATTTATCGGAATCGGGGCAGCAAAAACATTCAATTGTGAAAAGGGTAGAAAAATATTAAGCAAGCATACTGTAATTGCCATGGCAAGAATTTTTTCAAATCGCTTCATAGGAACCCCCCGCCTTGCGGCCTGTAATAATTTTACACAAGCTATTTATATTGTAAGTAAAAATTACTGTTATTTCCTGCGAAATTATGCCTATAATAGCTTTATGTCATATTATTTATCGGCTAATTACAGTATACATTTAATATTGATTGAAAGCCTGTTCCTATCTTGCCGTACGAATTTCTTTCCAGCTGTTCTCCGCCGCAATAACCTGCTCTAATATTCTGTTGGCCCCGTCAAATTCCGAATAGACAACAGGAATATCAGTTATCTCTTTCTTTACTCTCCACATATTGTCATGAGATATATGGGAGGTGACCACCACTACCACATCGGTATCCCTAAGCTCATTGCTGATTTTTGCCCACGGTTCAAACCCCTCCAGTACCTCTGCCTTGTATCCGAATTTTAAAAGGCATAATTTATATGAATTCTCGTAGGCTTTATTTCCCAATATCAAAACCTGCTTTGTTACCTCAATCCTTTCCTTTTTGCTTACCCTCTTAAAGGTACTGATATTGGAAACATTTCTCTTTACAGTGTCGGCCTCCTGGCCTTCTCCGTCATCTTCTATACCGCAGAAATTGTTATTTTCGTCCACATAGGCCACCTGGCCCGGCCTTAAATAATCCGGCGCATCATTTATTATCACAATCTCGCCGGACAGTTTTTTAAGAAAGGTCAGTCCATCTTTTATTTCCACAGTACCATATTCAAACTTGTCGTAAAACGAAGATAGAGTATAGAATTTGCACGAAGTCAAGGTATGTACTATACTTCCCTCTTGAAGGCATAAAATCTGCTGCTCTTTAAAGGTGACTCCTTCAGTATCCATATCCTTGAAAAATTCCTTCCCGGTTTCAATATCCCGAAGCAAAACTCCATTATCCAGAATTTTAAGTACAAAGGCCAGTGTGTGTCCTTTGGCTTTTGCCGACATCATAAAGCTGTCGGCATTGTGCTTTACCTGTTTGTAGAACCTCAAAAAGTTGTTTTGACTGTCGACAGATACAATGTTTTTATCCCTAAGCTGCACATTGGAAGGAATATTATTAAGCTTTACCAATACGTTATCGCCCTTGTCGATAAAGACCTCCGAATCTTTCAGCATAACCACGGCAAAGCTTGCAGCATTTGAACTTGCTGTCTCATTGTCATTTAACCAATAGGGAAAAGCATACTGAAACCGGTTGTATTCGTCAACCAGCACAAACTGATTTTGAGCCAGATATATGGAAACGGGTATGTCAAGTATCTCTCCTTTTTCCTTGCCGGGGAACACCACATAATGCTTGCCGTCCTCTATCTGACAATAACCGATTCTTGGAGTCTGACTTACTTTTATATATTTTTTTGCTTTGGTCTGTTCAACATTTGAAGGTGCTGCCAAAGGCAAAGCCGCAGGCCTTGGGAACTTCACAACTGTCGGTTTGTAAACTGTCTCTATGACCAGAAGGTCCCTGTCATATTTTTTACATTGAATCAATTCAATGGGTCTCTCTATTTTGAGCACCATGTACCGGTCATACCTTGAAAAATCCCAGCCGATACAAAAAACACCAGCCTTTTCCCAATCAATGCTGTCAATAACCATATTGGGAATGGCTTTTGACACCAGTTTGATAATCAAGTTCTTGTTGTTTGTTATCCAATCAAGATAAAATACGGCTTTTGCTACCATACTTTCTCTTGGCACTGACTGAAAAAGGACAATCAAAGGGTTGTTTTCACTACCTAAGGCAATAATATCCACCCGCTCATTTTCTCCGGTATGGAAGTCCGACTCTATAATCCGTATATTAAGCAACGACTCCAAATTGTCTTTTATCTTGTCTCTAATCGAACTGTCTATATGCATATTATGCTCCGTTATCTCTTTAAAAGTTTTAATGTCAAAAAGTCTTGCTCCATCCATATATATCCACCTTTCACATCTATTAACCGCTTCTGTAAACCGTAGGCCGATACACTACGGCCAAATTTCATATATTATCTCGATTACTTTATAAACCTTGCACTGTTTTGAGTTTAATTCCAAGTTAAATTTCTTTCTTACTACTAATATGCTATTTACCGGCCGAGTCTTTCATTCTATAAAGTATGTAGCACATTTGATATAAGTTGCATTATTATCCCATAATATTTATTTTTATTATCAAAATGTAAAAATTGTAAGTGAGACTTAAATATATAAGCACAAACACATCAAGAGACTTTTCAAATTGCATCAGTTGTCCCTTCCCAATGCTGCTTGTGCAATATGACGCCAGCCGTTTCAAAGGAGAAATTTTGTTTTTAATCCCACTTGGTGAAAACTTCGAATCGGTACAAAGATATTATTCCCTGAAATGTGAATAGTTAATCCAAGCAAGGTAAAAAAACCTTGCTTTCTATAGAAAATTTACAAAAAGACAAAAAAGAAGGGCATTATAAAATATTGCTTTCGATAAGTCATTGTTTTAAATTATAATTTTCCTTTTACCTTAAGCCTTGCCATTGCTCTTGCCAAAGCAGCTTTAGACTGAATATACTCAGCCTCACTCCGCCGTCTTTGGAGTCTTTCTTCAGCCCGCGCTTTCGCAGCCCTGGCCCTGTTTACATCTATTTCATCAGGCCATTCTGCCGTATCCACAATAATAATTGCCTGGTCCTGCTTTACTTCCATAAATCCTTCACTTAGGACAGCTTCAAACCATTTGCCGTCCTTCTTGATTTTTATTGAGCCAATATCAATAACTACAACAGTAGGAATATGTCCTTTCAATATTCCCATTTCTCCGGTAGGGGTTTTTACAATAACGCTCTCCACATCACCCCAAAAAAACTTTCTTTCGGGTGTCAGGATTTCCAAATAAAATGTTGATGACAAAATAACACCCCCTACATTCCCTTTGCTCTTTCGTACACTTCATCAATGGTTCCGGCCATATAGAATGCCGCCTCGGGAATATCATCCATTTTACCCTCAATGATTTCTTTAAAGCCCCTTATTGTGTCCTTTATGCGGACAAACTTGCCTTTATATCCCGTGTAGGTCTCAGCCACAAAGAACGGCTGGGAAAGAAACCTTTGTATTTTTCTTGCCCTAAATACTATGAGTTTGTCTTCTTCCGACAGTTCATCAAGCCCAAGTATCGCAATTATATCCTGAAGCTCCTTGTATCTTTGCAAAATTTCCTGTACCTTTCTTGCAACCGTGTAGTGTTCATCGCCGACAATTCTTCTGTCCAATACCCTTGAAGAAGAGTCTAAAGGGTCAACGGCAGGGTAAATTCCCTGTTCAACAATATGCCTTGACAATACAGTGGTAGCATCAAGGTGAGTAAAGGTTGTTGCCGGAGCAGGGTCCGTCAGGTCGTCAGCCGGCACATAAACCGCCTGTACCGAAGTAATTGACCCTTTCTTGGTAGAGGTTATTCTCTCTTGCAGGGCACCCATTTCCGTAGCCAAAGTAGGCTGGTATCCCACAGCCGACGGAATTCTCCCCAAAAGAGCCGATACTTCGGAACCTGCTTGAATAAACCTGAATATATTGTCAATGAAAAGAAGCACATCCTGGCCCAGTTCATCCCTGAAATACTCTGCCATGGTAAGTCCGGCAAGGCCCACCCTCATTCTTGACCCCGGGGGCTCATTCATCTGTCCGAACACCAAAGCGGTTTTTTCTATAACTTTAGATTCATTCATCTCATTCCAGAGGTCATTTCCTTCTCTCGTTCTCTCTCCAACTCCGGTAAATACGGAATATCCTCCATGCTCTGTTGCAATATTTCTAATAAGCTCCATTATAAGCACTGTTTTTCCGACTCCAGCACCGCCAAACAAGCCTATCTTTCCTCCTTTGGCGTAAGGAGCAAGAAGGTCAATTACCTTTATTCCCGTCTCCAAAATCTCCGTTACAGGTTTCTGCTCATTGAACCCCGGTGCCTCTCTGTGAATCGGAAGATAGTCGGTTGCTTTTACTTCTCCCTTGCCGTCAACGGGCTGGCCCATCACGTTAAATACTCTTCCCAAAACCTCTTTGCCCACCGGAACTTTTATCGGCTCTCCGGTGTCAATAGCCTTCATTCCTCTTTTCAGCCCATCGGTTGAAGTCATTGCCACGCACCTTACTGTGTCATTTCCCGTATACTGCATCACCTCGGCAACAACGTCAATTCCTTCTGAATTGATTTTTATAGCATTGTATATCGATGGAAGTTTTTCTCTCTCAAATCTTATATCTATAACAGGTCCGATTACCTGTACCACTGTGCCTACGTTCTCGGCCGCCATATTGCTTCACTCCATTCGTTCCTCTTCTAGTATGAATTCGATTATATAAAATTTAACCGTTATAAAGTTTAATCGTTCTTTCTATTTCAAGGCTTCCGCCCCACCGACTATTTCGGTAATATCCTGCGTTATTTTTGACTGCCTTGCCCTGTTGTATAAAAGATCCAGCTTCCTTAGCATATCGTTTGCATTGGAAGTGGCATTATCCATTGCGCTCATTCTGGAATTCTGCTCGCTTGTAAAGGATTCCACAAAGGTTCCGTATACCACTCCTTTAACATATTTTTGAACCAATATGTTAAATACAAATTCAGGGTCCGGTTCATACTCCATGCAATCGTCCAGTATCCTGCCGCTATTTTCACCGATTTGAAGCTGTTCCTTCAAAGTATCCAGCTCCAAAGGCAAAAGCTTTATGATTTTCGGTTCCATTCTCACACTGGAAAACATATGAGTATAAATTATATATATTTCATCGAAAACCCCTTTGTCAAAAAGGTCCAGAATGATTTCCGTTATTTCTCTTGCCGTATATATACTGGGATTTTGAACCGGATAGTCAAATTCCATATATACGTTGTACTTATTTTTTACGAAATGGTTTCTACCCACATTTCCGGCAATGAACAGCAAAGCTTCTTTGTCTTGTTTAAGATGCTCTTCCGTAAACTTAATTATGTTGTGGTTGTAACCTCCGGCAAAGCCCTTGTCTCCCGTAATAACGATATAGGCCTTTTTTATGTCTTCTGCGCCTTCCCTTTCATGAAAGTACTTGTTTCCTATTTTCCCGCTTCTTAAAAGAATATCCGCCATAGTGGACCTGACCTTTTCAAAGTAGGGGCTTGCCTGTTCTAACTGCTTCTTGGCCTTTTTCAGTTTTGCCGCCGATATGAGCTTCATTGCGTTTGTAATCTGTTTGGTCTCCTTAATGCTCTTCATCCTGAGCTTTATTTCGTTTATATGAGCCATCTTAAATCACCGTCTCTATATTTTTGAAATCCAGTTACTTCTTTGTTCTTACGTACTGCTCCTTAAACTCCTCTGCGGCTTTCTTCAGCATACTCTCTATTTCCTCACTGAGGTCCCCTGTACTTCTTATTGCATTAGCGATTTCGGGATAATGGCCGTTTACAAACTTTACAAACTCCTTGTTAAAGCTTCTGACTTCCTTTACCTGTAAATCCATCAGATACTTGTTTGTAGCCATATAGAGCACTATTACCTGATCTTCCACCGGCATAGTTGCACGCCTTGACTGCTTCAAGCTCTCTACCAGTCTTTCTCCCTGTACGAGTTTATCTTTTGTGGCCCTGTCAAGGTCTGAGCCAAACTGTGCAAACACAGCCAGCTCCCTGTATTGGGCAAGGTTGATTCTAAGTGCCCCTGCAACCTTTTTCATGGCCTTGATCTGTGCCGCACCGCCAACTCTCGAAACTGAGAGTCCGACATTTACGGCAGGCCTCTGTCCGGAATAAAACAGCTCCGTTTCAAGATATATCTGACCGTCGGTTATAGATATTACATTTGTCGGAATGTATGCCGAAACGTCTCCCACTTGGGTCTCAATTATAGGCAAAGCGGTTATTGAGCCGCCCCCCAGTTCGTCGCTAAGCTGTGCCGCCCGCTCAAGAAGCCTCGAATGAAGATAAAATACATCACCGGGATAGGCCTCTCTTCCCGGCGGTCTTCTCAAAAGCAATGACATTGCCCTGTATGCAACGGCATGTTTGGACAAGTCGTCATATACTATCAACACATCTTTATGATCGTTGTACATAAACTCTTCCGCAATGGAACAGCCGGCATAGGGTGCTATATACTGCAGTGTGGGCATCTCACTGGCTGTAGAAGACACCACCACTGTATATTCCATGGCTCCTCCTTCCTCCAAAGTGCTTACCACCTCAGCAACTGAAGAAGCCTTTTGACCTATGGCAACATAAATACATATAACATCCTTGCCCTTTTGATTTAGTATTGTATCCACGGCAATTGCAGTTTTACCGGTCTGTCTGTCCCCTATAATAAGCTCTCTCTGTCCCCTTCCTATGGGAACCATTGAGTCAATTGCCATAATTCCGGTTTGAAGGGGTCTGTTTACCGGTTTTCTGTCCATTACCGACGGGGCCGGATATTCTATTGGTCTAAACTTTTCCGTATCAATTTTCCCTTTACCGTCCAAGGGATTTCCAAGGGGGTCAATTATTCTTCCGATAAGGGCCTTTCCCACTGGAACCTCAACTGTCTTTCCCGTCCTCTTGACCAATGTCCCCTCTTTTATCTCTCTCTCTCCGCGAAACAGCACGCAACCTATGTTATCCTCCTCCAGGTTCATCGCCATGCCGAATACACCGTTCTCAAACTCCAGAAGCTCTCCCGACATGCAATTGTTCAGCCCGTATATCCTTGCAATGCCGTCCCCTGCCTGCAATACATATCCCACATCATCAACATGAGATTTATTGCCATATTGATCTATCTGTTGTTTTATTATCGAACTTACCTCTTCAGGTCTCAAATCCATTGTCAATCACCCCAAGCCAAAAAGCCTTTCATTAATAATTAAACGCTTTTTATATAAAATTTATTTTAGCATCATTTCTTTCAAACTCGTAAGTCTTGCCTTAATTGAATCATCAATAACCTTGTCGCCTATCTGTATTTTGATTCCGCCAATCAAGGATTTGTCAATTACCACTTTGGCTTTTGCACTAGCCTTGTTGTAAAGTTTTTTATACTTTTCTTTTATTTTATCAATCTGCACATCCTCCAGCGGAAATGCAGAAATTATTGTCATAATCAGTATATTTTTCCTTTCATCTGCAAATCTAATATACTCATCCGTTATTCCCTTGATATTCTTAAGTCTTTCTTTATCCATAAGAAGCATTAAAAAATTTACAACCTCTTGTTCAACCCTACCTTTAAGCACATTAGTTAAGGCCTTTTTTTTACTTTCCATCTTTACCTTAGGGTCAAGTAAAAAGGTATAAAATTCCGGGTTTTGTTCAAACAATTTTAAAATTGCGTTAAGACTATTCAAAACCTTGTCTGTTGAACTCTTTTCTTCGGTTACATCTATTAATGCCTCTGCATACCTGGTATTGACCAGCTGCATTGTCTTCACCTTCCTAGCAATACACAACATTAATCCCGGCAAAAATTTTTATATAGCTTATGCCACACCCTGTTCATCAATAAATTTGTTTACCAGCTTCCTGTTTTCTTCAGTGTCCATGTTTGCTTCCAAAACCTTTGATGCTGCCTCAAGTGCAAGGCTCACAACTTCATTTCTGATTTCCTTGAGAGCCTCATTCTTCTCCCTCTCAATATCTTCCTTTGCCTTTATCTTTAGTGCCTCCGCCTCATCTTTGGCATCGCGGATTATTCTTTCATATTCCTGCCTTGCTCTTTCCTCTGCTTCTTTAATTATCTTCTGTGCCTTTGCACATGCCTCATTAAGCTCGCTTTCATATTTGTTTTTGAGCTCCAAAGCATCGGATTTTTCCTTTTCTGCTTTTTCCATCGATTCTTTTATGGCATTTTTTCTATTCTCCATAAACTCCCACATCGGCTTGAAAAGGAGCCTTTTTAATATCAAATAGAGTATCACAAGATTTAATGCTGTATAAATAAATGTGGGAATGTGTATAAACTCCGATATCACAGGCAATAGCACCTCTCTTTCTTTGCTGCAAGAGACTGTTTCTCTCTTGCAGCATTGTATTTCCTACACATCTTTTAGCTCCCTTTCTTATTTCAACAAAACCATTAACAGCGCTATTACAAATCCGTATATTGCAGTTGCTTCTGCCAGCGCCGCACCCAAAACCACAATATTTCTTATCTTGTCTGCAGCCTCAGGCTGTCTTGCCACAGCATCCACTGCCTTGGATGTTGCCACGCTTATACCTATTCCCGCAGCCACTCCTGTGAGTACACATATACTCGCCGCAATTGCTACTATTCCTGCCATATAATCACCTCCCTAATATTTCTTCATTTTTCTCTCGTTTTCTCACTCAATCATA
>NZ_DAORXT010000052.1:0-21002 GCF_035371925.1 Acetivibrio sp.
ATATTAACATATGTATAAATTAAAATCAACCATCCAGATTGTACCATTTGCTGTTCCAATCCAAAAATTTTCAGTTGTGTCTTATAAGCTTTTTACATACTCAGCTATTCTCTTTCCGGCAAGCGCTCCCTGTCCCACAGCAGTTGCTATCTGTTTGAAACCTCCGGTACAGTCCCCTGCCGCAAACACCCCTTTAAGGTTTGTCTGCTGGTTTTTGTCAACCACAACCGCATTGCCTTCAACAATTATTCCAAGCTTTCTGGCAAAATCAACACTAGATGGGCTCTCGTACGCTATAAACAAACCGTCAATATCCTCACTGGTACCGTCCTTAAAGAAAATCTTCTGGAGAAATTCACTTCCGTCAATCTTGTATATGGCTTTTGTGTTAATCTTAAATCTTTTTGCCGCCTCTTCAAATTTCTCCGATACTTGCAGTTCCTTTCCGTCGGTATATATTGTTATATCCTTTGTAAAAGAAAGAAGTTCCATGGCTTCATGCACCACATAGTCTCCTGCACCCACAACTCCCACTTTGAGGTTGTTGTAGAAAAAGCCGTCGCAGGTAGTGCAATAGCTCACCCCTTTTCCTTCAAAGGCCTCCAGATTCTCTATTCTGAGCTTCTTTTGGGGTTGCCCGGTGGCTATAAGCACTGCCTTTGCCATATAACGATCGCTAGAGGTCAATACCTCGAAAAACTCATTTTGCTCAATACTGATTACTTCACTTTCAACTATCTCAACCCCCAACCTCAACGCCTGTTTTTCGCCTTCACCCAGGAGCTGCCTTCCGCTTATGACCTCTGAAAAACCATAGTAGTTCTCAATTTTCTCCGCTTTTGCAAGGGCACTGTCTCCTTTGCCAATAACCAAGGTTTTAAGATTTGCCCTTACCGTATAAAGTGAAGCGGAAATTCCTGCCGGTCCCTTTCCTATTATTATCACGTCATACATAAGCATTTTTCCCCCATTTTTACTTAGCGTTATTGTACTTTTGTAACTTGTTGCCTTGTGTATTTTAACAAAAATTACTTTCTTTTGACTTACATTTTTCCATTAATATACCTTTCCGCCATTATGCCTGCTATCGCTCCGTCTCCAACAGCCGTAGCAATCTGCCGGATTTTTTTCTCCCGGACGTCTCCTGCGGCAAAAACCCCCGGAATATTTGTTGCCATATCCTCATTCGTTAGAATATATCCCTGCTCATTCATCCTGACTTTGCCGGCAAAAAGCTCTGTCTTCGGCTGGGTACCAATATAGACAAAGATACCGTCCGCCTCTATTTCCTCAATTTTCCCCGTTTTTGTATTTTCAATGGTGACACTTTTTACAAAATTGTCACCGTTAACCTTTCGCACTTCAGAATTCCAAGCAACGCTAATGTTCGGATTCTTGAGCACTTCATCCCCGGCAGTTTTTGAAGCTTTGAAATAGTCATGCCTGTTTATTATTGTAACATGCTTTGCATATCGAGTCAAAAAAACAGCCTCCTGTGCAGCGGATTCTCCTCCTCCGACCACCAGCACATTTGCATCAAAGTACATGGCTCCGTCACATGTGGCACAATAATGTATGCCTCTTCCCCTAAACTCCTTTTCTTCCTCTACCGGAAGCCTTCTTGGAGTTGCACCGGTTGCTATCAGCAGAGCCTTTGCATAATAGTCCGTATCTTTAGCTATTACAAGCTTTTCTTCTCCTTCCGGATTTATATCCGATATTTCTTTGAGGTCATCAATGTGGGCACCAAAGTCTATGGCCTGCTTTTTCATGTTTTCCATAAGGTCAACACCCCTTACAACACCGTTAGTGCCGGGATAATTTGCAACATGGAAAGTTGTAGCCACCTGTCCTCCAATGAGTCCTTCATCCACAACCACCGTATGAAGCTTTGCCCTGGCTGCATAAATTGCTGCAGTCAGACCTGCCGGACCACCGCCCATTATCAGAAAATCGCAATATACCTTTTCCCTTTTCTCCCCTTTACAAACATCTCCTATAACCCTCTCTATGGCTGCAACAAACTCCCCGTTGCTTATGTAGCCGTTCAATCGGGTGCAAACCTCACTGCCTTCTTTATAGAAAAGAACCGTAGGGCTGCTCTTTACCTTCAAGCTTTCCACCAGCTGCCGGTTTTGTTGGCGGTAAATTTTAACAAACTTCATGTGCTTGCTGTATTTTTGCGCAGTCCTCTCAAATATCGAAATAAAAGAATCGCAAACATGACAGCCTTCAGTGTAAAACAAAACAGCTACAGGAATGTCACTTTTCAATACATCTTTGTCAAAGCTTTCCATCATTGATTCGACTATTATGTCATCCATAACATAGCCTCCCGAACATTATTTTAGCTTTTCCAGTATATCCAAAAGTACTTTTCCCCTCGTAGCCCCCTCCATATAGGTGACTAAGCTTCCATCTCTGTTTATGACATATGTTGTGGGAATACTGTATATACCATAGTACTGTGCAACGTTTCCCGTTGTATCCAAAAGCACCTTCATGGTATATCCGTTGTCGGCAATGAATTTCCTTGCCTTTTCCTCGGTTTCCCTAAAGCCGTCGGTAAGATTTACTGTCAAAATTATCGCATCGTCTCCTTTTGAAAACTCCTTGTGCACCTCTTCAAACTCAGGCATTTCCGATGTACAGGGACCGCACCAGGATGCCCAGAAATTCAAAAACACAATCTTTCCTCTATAATCCGACAGCTTTACAGTATTGCCGTCAAGATCCTTTAACGTAAAATCCGGCGCCATTATCTTGTTTTCTTCTTCCGTTCCGCCATCCTTGTTATCAGCAGTGCCATCCTTATTTATATCTCCATCTATATCGCCTGCAATTTTGTCTTCTATATATTCTTCCGAATCGCTCCTGTTATATACGACATATGCACCGATTATCAAAATTGCCAAAACTGCCACCCAAATTATAATGTTTCCTACTTTCTTCATGCTCATCTCCCTTTCAATCATATTATATAATATTAAAAAGTATTGCCGCTCCCAGTAATATCAGCAAAACTCCTGAAATAATATTAATAATTTTCATGTTCGACTTTATAAAATTGAATGCTTCTCTGATACTTTCAAAAATCATGGCCGAAACAACAAAAGGTATGCCAAGGCCAAGGGAGTACACTGAGAGCAGCAGCAATCCCTCCGACATTGTAGCGGAATTGGCGGCTAAAGCCAGAACCGAAGCTAAAAAATAACTTATACAAGGTGTCCATCCAAATGCAAAACAAAATCCAAAGATGACCGAACCTATAAATCTTAGACTGTCAAACTTGTACTCAAACCGTTTTTCCCTGTTTAAAAAGCCTATATTGAGTATGCCGGCAAAATTGAGCCCAAAAATGATTATCACAATGCCACTTATGATTTTTAAAATATCCCTATGATTTTTAAGAAATGCTCCCAAAGAAGTAGCTGCAGCCCCCAATAGCGTAAAAACAATTGTAAACCCCAGCACAAATCCAAGGGAATTTATCAAAAGTCTTCTTTTGTTCTTCCCGTCTTTATCTTCCTTATCGCTAAATCCGGCCAAATATGAAAAGTATGCCGGAAGCATTGGAAATATGCAAGGTGAAACAAATGTCAGTATTCCCTCTGCGAAGGCTGTTATATAGACAGAACCATTCAAATAAACGCACCTCTCTCGCAAAAAACGTTTTTTTATTATTTACCACACAATCAAAGAACTTAATACATAAAATATGCTTTTTTAAAAAAAATCAACCTATTTATATCTTAAGGTAATGCCTCCTAAAACACAACACACCAATTAACACTTCTCTTCCCCGGTACATATAATATAGTAACCTGCTATTATTGGAACAGTATAGTACTTATGTAAACATTGGCAGGAATAATAAATCGGGAGGTAAAAGACATGTCAGATGTAAAAAAGCGGACAAATAATTCCGAGCTCTTGTTCTTTATTTTGATATTCCTTTTGCTTTTTTATGACAGCAGTGCAATAGGCGGCATTAAATATGACTGTAAAGATGACGATTCAATATTATTCTTTATCCTGATATTCTTAAAGCTATTTTACTGCTAAAAGAGCTTTCCATTCCTCCTTAAGTTTATTTGTTGAAATCCTGTAAATTTTAAAAGTTTTTCACAGGATAATTTCAAAACCCTTCAGCAAAGGGATTCTTTTTTTAAAAAAAGGTTCTATCTTTACTCTCTTGCAAATATAAATTATTAGATAATAATTTTTCAAGACTTATATCTGTTGTAATATCAAGTTTTAAAAATAATATTGAAAGGATTGGGTTGTAATGGTCGATATCAACAAGAAGCTGTCTGAACTTTTGGGAAAAATGGATGAAAAAATGCTTGAGAAAAAAATAAATACAGCAATAGATATGCTAAAAAACGGAGACATGGACGAACTTTCCAGAAAACTTAACAAGATGGATAAAAACGAGCTCATCGAAAAAATAAATGAATTTGACGAATCAAAGCTAAAAGAGTTTAACATCAACAAAGAAGAAATACGCCAAAAAATCTCCGATGCGGACCTTAGCAAGCTTTCACAGCTGCTCGGAGAACACGGTGACGAAATTGTCGAGAAGTTGAAAGGACTCCTGGAAAAAGCCTGAAATCCCAGACACCAAGTGTTGTAGCATAGTCTTAAGTACCGGAAGCAAAAGCAGGATATCCATGGGGGTGATAGGGTAATGAGTGACGATCTTAACAATAAACTAAAGCAGCTTGCAGAAATGTTGAACAGTAATGAAAAAATGTCCGAAAATCTTTCCGGTCTGCTTTCCATGCTTGCAAACTCTTCAGGCAACGAGAAGTCTGCCCAAGCAGCACCCAAAGAAGAGCCTTCCGATGATGGAGCTCCGATGAAAATAAAAGCCCATGATTCGCCATTGCCGTTTGACACTAAAGAAAATGAAAGAAGCAGCGATGAGCTCCAGGATAATGTGGAAATGATGCGCAAAGTAAAGGATATCATGGACACCATGAGAAACATCAACGACCCGCGAATAAACCTGCTTACTGCGATAAAGCCGTTTTTAAGCAGTAACAGGCAGAAGAAGCTTTCCAACTGTATAAGGCTGTTTCAAGTAACACAGATAACAAAGCTTATGAGCGAGCCTGAAAAAACTATATGAAAGGGGCACTATAATGACATACAAGAGGGATCCAAGATTCAGAAGATATGGTACAGCAGCGGCACAAAACATTCCGTATACGTCCGATAGCAGTTTTGCCGCCGCAAATGCAGCCGACCTTCCGGCAAATACCTCAAGGGAAGTTGAAAAGATTCCTCTTCCAAATGAAAAGGACGAACCTGTTTTTGATGCAATACCAACGCAAGCAAGAAAATCGCCTTTGTCGATGCTGTTTTCCCGGAGACTGCATTCGGATGAAATAATTCTTCTTTTTTTAATATTTATTCTAATAGCGGAAGGAATTGATGATGACTTCTTACTGATAGTACTTATCTACCTTCTGGTGTCCGAAATATTTGAAGAGTTATTTCGTTTGCCGGACAAATCTGTGTAAGCAATAAAAATTTTTCCGCAACCGAAGAATCCGATTTGAACCTTAAGTGTTATAAGGTAATCAAAATAAATGAAGCATAAATCATATAGCGAGGTTACAACAAGTTCCCTCGCTTCTGCTCTTTTTCGCTTAAAAAAAATACTTTTCCTTAAATATTTTCCTTTTATTATATTTTCCCACATATAATAATTTAAATCAAAAATAGACAAAATAACAACAAATAATATTCTAATTCACACATTAACAATATTTAATAGCAATATTTAATTATGAAAATAAAAATATTTTTTAATAAAGGAGAATGGCTTTGCGAAAGAGGGTATTATTAGTCATTGCAACAATAACAATACTGTCAATTTTAAGTGCGTCCATTATCTTTCGGGAGGAAATATCCCATTTGTACGGTTACAGCAAAGCTGCTTTGTCATATTACGGCTCAACCGGACAGGAAGTTAAAAATATTCAGTATAAACTTGCAATTTGGAAATATTACGATGGCAAGATAGACGGTGTCTATGGTTATAAGACTTATACCGCAGTCCGTAAATTCCAGGCAAAAAACGGATTGAAGGTGGACGGAATAGCGGGACCCGAAACTCTGGCGGCTTTGGGACTGCCTACCGGACAAGCCGCCAAAACGACGTCGGCTCAGCCGTCAAGCAACAGAAACCTGGACCTTCTTGCCCACCTGGTTTACGGCGAAGCCCGGGGTGAGCCCTATATCGGACAAGTGGCAGTTGCGGCAGTTGTCTTAAACAGGACAAGGGACAGCAGGTTCCCCAATACAATAGCCGGTGTAATTTATCAACCGGGAGCCTTTGATGCGGTGTCTGACGGACAGATAAATCTTGCTCCCAATGAAACTGCTTACAAAGCTGCAAAAGATGCATTAAACGGCTGGGACCCTACAGGAGGAGCGATATATTACTACAACCCCAGTACCGCAACCAGCAAATGGATTTGGTCAAGGAAAATTGTGAAGGTAATCGGAAAACACAACTTTGCAATATGAAAATGGCGGGAAAGCTTTATGAGGCTTTCCCGCCATTTCTCATTCCGCTATTTTCTTCTTAAAATCCAGAAATACCGAGAAAACAGACATTACAATTATAATGAAAAACAGAGTTTTCACTATCCAGTTTATAAAGAACAAAAACAAAACCCTCAAAAACACCATTGCTCCGCTTACAGGCAGCACAGAATTAAGATATATCATAAGAAACTCAAAGATAATAAAGAAAATATCGAATTTTAAAAACATCACAACGATTTTCCAAAAATACGTATCTGCGGCATATTTGCCAATGGAGAAAAAGCTGTCTTTAAAATTAAATACTGCCGGATACCAAAAGGACATATAAATCCTAAAAAACATAATTCCAAAAAACAAAACCATCAAAGTAATTGCATCAAATAAAATCGTAAGGGCCAAAAGCTCTGTCTTGCCATCTAAAAGCGACCTTGTAATTGCTATGGAGGGTACCGATACTATGAGCATAAATACTGCAAACAATATCGAAAAAAGAATCACTTCAAAGGATATGACAGAAAGTCTCAAAAAATGCTTTTGGACTCCCTTTAGAAACTCCATCTTTATTCTTTTCCTGTTTGATAAAAAGTTGTTCATCTTGTAAAAGCATCCCGACAAAACAAATCCGCACATCAAAGCAGCAACCAATATTGCCGCCAACCCATAGAGGATATATTTTTTGTTGGAGAAAAGCCCCAAAACAATTTGAATAATATGCATTATGTTTTCCAGCATATTTCCGCCCTTAAAAGATGTAAGACCTAAAATCACCGGAAATATCAAATTATATTCCACAAAGCAATATAAAAATACTACAGCTCCAAAGGCAATAATTATATCCTGCCTTTTGCCCAGCTTTTTAATATTTGCAGTAATACTACTCATGTTTAAAACCTTCTTCCGAAACTTTTTTACTTGTTTACGATTTGATAAACCATCTTAATTAACATCCTTCATACTCATAGATATCCTTTTTCTTTCCACATCAACATCCAGTATCCTGACTTTTACTATATCCCCTACCGCTACGACATCCAGAGGGTTTTTCACATATTTATCGCTAAGCTCCGATATGTGAACCAGCCCGTCTTGGTGAACTCCCACATCCACAAAAGCTCCAAAGTCGGCAACATTCCTTACCGTGCCCGTCAATACCATACCCGGCCTTAAATCCTCCAAGTGCATAACGTCAGTAAGAAGTATCGGTTTGGGAAGCTCATCCCTTGGGTCACGCCCCGGCTTCAAAAGCTCTTTTAAGATATCTCTTAATGTGGGTACTCCAACGCCAATCTCTTCGGCAACTTTTGTTGCACCCTTTTTCTCAACTTTTTCCATAAGCCCGTCAAGTTTTCTTTGTTTCACATCTTCGATGCTGTATCCCATGATATCAAGAAGCTTCTTTGCAGCATCATAGGACTCGGGATGTACGGAAGTATTGTCAAGAACATTGTCCCCATCAGGTATCCTGAGAAAGCCGGCACACTGTTCAAAAGTTTTGTCGCCAAGCTTTTTCACTTTTTTCAGCTGTTCCCTCTTTTTAAACTTACCGTTGGTTTCCCTGTATTCCACAATATTTTTTGCAATTACGGAGTTTATTCCCGATATATAAGACAAAAGAGACGGCGATGCTGTATTTATGTCGACACCGACACTGTTTACGCAATCTTCCACGACACCTCCCAGTGTCTCGCCCAATCGCTTTTGATTCATATCGTGCTGGTACTGTCCCACGCCTATAGCCTTCGGGTCAATTTTAACAAGCTCCGCCAAAGGGTCCTGAAGTCTCCTTGCTATGGATACAGCGCTTCTTAAAGCCACATCAAAATCCGGGAACTCTTCCGCTCCAAGCTTTGAAGCAGAATAAACCGAAGCCCCGGCCTCGCTGACCACCATATAATAGACTTTTCTATCAATTTCCTTTAAGAGCTCCGCAACAAATATTTCTGACTCCTTCGAAGCAGTGCCGTTGCCAATAGAAATTATGTCAACACTGTGTTTTTCGATAAGATACTTCATAATCTTTTTGGCTTCCTCAACCTTGTTCTGCGGAGGTGTGGGATATATTACAGCAGTATCAAGCACCTTTCCGGTTTCATCCACCACCGCAATTTTGCAGCCTGTTCTGTATGCAGGGTCAAGCCCTAAAACAGTCTTTCCCTTTACAGGAGGCTGGAGCAGAAGGTTTTTAAGATTGGCCCCAAAGACCTTTATCGCCTGCTCCTGGGCATTTTCCGTAAGCTCATTTCTTATTTCCCTCTCAACCGAAGGAAATATGAGACGCTCACAAGAGTCCGCCAACGCCTTTTCAACATATTCCGATGTTATTGAAAAAGGCTTCTTTACAAGTATGGACTTAAGGCGCTCCATTAGCGCTTCTTCGGGAATTTCAATCTTGACTTGCAAAAATTCTTCCTTTTCACCCCTGTTTATGGCAAGCACTCTATGACTGGCTATTTTTGCTGCCGGTTCAGAGAAATCGTAATACATCCTGTATACCGAGTCTTCATCCTTCTTCTTTTTGGATATAATTACTCCCTGCTTTATAAACACGTCCCGCACAATACTTCTAATCTGCGGATTGTCCGAAATGTCCTCAGCTATTATGTCCATAGCTCCATTTATGGCATCTTCGGTACTATTGACTTCCTTCTCGGGATTTATAAAGGGCTTGGCAATGTCCTCAATACTACCGGTTTTAAGTTCCTGGGCCATAAGAATCTGTGCCAAAGGCTCAAGGCCCTTTTCTTTTGCAATAGTTGCCCTTGTTCTCCTTTTGGGCCTGAAAGGCCTGTATATATCCTCAACCTCTCGAAGCGAAGCCGCTTTCTCAAGAGATGCCGTAATTTCCTCAGTAAGCTTTCCCTGTTCTTCAATCAGGCGCCTAACTTCTTCCTTCCTTGCCTCAAGATTCCTTAAATAAATCAGCCTCTCGTTAAGCTCCCTCAATACCTGGTCGTTCAACTCTCCCGTCATTTCTTTTCTATACCTTGCAATAAAGGGAATGGTATTGCCGTCGTCAATAAGCTTTACAGTGTTTTCAACCTGGAATGGCTTGAGATTAAACTCTTTTACAAGCGTGGAAATAATATCTGACATTTCAATCCTCCATGTATTAATTTCCTTCATTTATTATATAAGTAAAGCAATATTGTAATCAACCCCAATAATAAATTATAAGTTTAAAATAAGGCCGATTACAATACAGAATAAATTATATTGAATAAATACATGGATATTCGCAGAATTGAAAACTTGTTTTGGAAAGGACATATTAAAATATGTGTGATATCCTGAATGAATGTAAAATCTATTTAAAATATTTTCTCTATCATAACACTGCCCTTTTGTGCCTCAACTTCATTCTTATCCACTACACCAATTTCCAAAAAGCGTGCATTGCTCATACCACAGGCTGACGCAAGCCTTATACATTCTTCCGGCGGCTTTTTCCTTGCAAGCCCTGCTGCAAAGCCTGCCACCATGGCATCTCCGGAGCCTATAGTGTTTACCGTGTCTATTGGCGGCACTTTTACTCTAATGCACGAATCCTTTGTACTTAGAATTGCTCCTTTCTCCCCCATGGAAACTATTGCAATATCTATTCCGCCGGCATTAATTTCCCTTAGAACCTCAACAATTTCTTCCACATCACTTAATTCTTTTTGAGCAAGGCTACTTAGTTCCCTTAAATTCGGCTTTATAACATGGGGTTTTGCCTTTATGCCTTCCTTCAGGGCCTCCCCTCCGGTATCAAGTATAACAGGAATATTAAAAGGTTTTGCCGCTTCGATAAGGGTCTTGTAGTAATTTGCAGGCACTCCTTGAGGAAGCCCGCCGGATAGCACAACAACCTTTGAATCGGCCAAAACCTCTTTATAAACAGCAATAAACCTTTCCATATCCTCACCAGATATGAAAGGTCCGGGTTCTAACACCTCAGTTTCATTGTCTCTAACTCTGTCTATAATATTATTGTTTGTTCTTGTTTCACCGCAAACCTCAACAAATCTTGTACAAACACCAAGTTTTTTAAGCTGTGATTCAAGCCAGTTTCCCGCTTCTCCGCCCTTAAAACCTATCAGACGGACATTTTCCCCTATCATACAAGCAACCCGTGCCACATTTACGCCTTTTCCGCCGGCCGACTTCACCATTTCCCGTACCCGGTACATTTTTCCCGGCTCAAAGTTGTCAACAAAATAAATTTTATCTAACGCGGGGTTAAGAGCCACAGATGTTATCATAGTGTCTTTCTCCTTGCTCTTTATGTATTGATATGTCTATTTTATCCGCTTTTTATTCTTAAGTAAAGCTTCCCGTTCCTTTTTCAACTCGTTTTCAACCTTGTTGGAAATATCCTTTATGACTTTTTCGGAATCGATATTACTGTCAATCGCCTTTTCTATTTCATCATTAAATATTTCCAAAGCCCTCTCATCCATAGGAGTTTGCTTGTACTGGACCATCTCTTCAGCCAAATCCTCAATAAGCGGCTGAATAAGCTGATTGCCGAAAAATTCGTTTTCCCGCAGCATAACTTTGAGATTTCTTCTTGCCGGATAGTATCCGGAAATCATATCGATATTTTCTCCGCCCTCTTGCTGGGTCACTACATATTCAACAAACAGCCATGCCCATTTTTTATATTTGCTTTGGGCATTGATTGCAAGCTTGGTATCCGAGTACCATGCTTTAAGCCCCAAGGGCGGTGCGGCCACTCTCCACTTGCCTGCCTGTTCGGGAGCATAGCCCGCTATAGTACCGGTTCCCCATGACCCAATTCCCAGCACCATAACCAATTCTCCGTTTTGAATTGCCTCTTTTGCCGCTTCTTCCACGATATTTGCACCAATTGCAAGATCATGCCTTTTGATTTCCCTTGCCATATCCAGCGCTTCAGCAAACAAATCGGAGTTTCTTACAAATCTTAAATTTTCATCAAATATTCCGGAATATAAACCTGCAAGATTTATAATATCCTGAGGCATCTGAAAAATATACTGGCCCTTGGATTTGAGTTTTTTCGATATAGCCATAAGATTTTGACTGCTCTCAATAAATTTTGAAAATTCTTCGGGTTCCACCGGAAAACCGTTTTCCTGCATTACGTCCGAACGATAATAGGTTACAACGGGTAATGTCAAAAAGGTCATTGCCAAAAGACGTTTTCCGTCAATTGATTTATTGCTTTCCCACATGTCCTTTGGAAAGTCTTTTTCATATCTTCCCGCATAATAAGGCTCTTTTAGCAAATCTTCAAGATATTCTCCAGTGGAAAACTCACTATAGTAAGCACTGTCAAAAAACAAGATGTCCGGTCCCTCTCCCGATGCCAAAGCTTTCTTGTATTCATTACCTATGGCTTGAAAATCGAATTTTACAAGGTTTATCTTTATTTTGGGATGAATCGCTTGAAAATGGCTTATAGGTGCCTTCCAACCGTCGCTATACGTCCAAAATTCTATCTCCACATCTTCGGCAGGTTCTTCTATTTCAGCAGCCTGAACACGATTGTATTCGTTCGGAACCTTCACCTTTCCTCCCAAGCTACATCCGGTCAGGATTGTTAGAAAACACAGGAATGACAACAAAAGAGGATATCCTGATACTTTCATACAATATACCTCCGCTTCTCCATATTGTACTAATCGGTGATCTCTATCTATTTCTATATTGTGTAAAATGCAAAAAGTATTTTGTGAGCTATATTTGTGGCTAATTCTTAAATTTAACAGATATTGCATGACAAGTCTTTCGAACAAACTTTATGTATTGATAATAATTCGACAAAGACAACTATAATCCTTTTTCTTTCATTATTTTTTAATAAATTAATAAAAAAATCGGGATAATTATCGAAAGCTTTAAGATTCAGCAATCAGTTCTTTAGAGACAGCCTATCCCATGTCTTTTTGTCCACCTCTTCAATCTCTCCGTTTAGTATCGCAAAAATAAATTCCTTGGTAAGGCCTGTAACTTTTGCATACTCATCAAAGCTCATTCGGCTGCTGGCACTTCTAATTGTTTCCACAAGTACATTTGGATGCTTTATTTTGTCGGCATTATTTGATTGCATTTTTTACCTCCGGAAAGTCTTTAATTCTGCTAAATCTTAGAAAACAACTTTCAACCTTTGCAAAAACCGGTTACACGGAAATTATTGGATTTCAAAATGTCCTTCATCTATCCATTTGATATCGTGGAATTCTTTTAGCTCCCGGGAAAGCTTCAACAAGGCATTATCTTTGTTTTTCGCCTCAATCATTACATCAAAATCCCTTTTAAGCCCTTTTGCAATCTGCAAAAACCGGTAAAATTCATTTACATCTATGTCATCGGCATGGCTTCTGAAGCTTTCTGGGCTTTTCGGTGTTGAAAAATGAATTTTGGGAGGAAAATACTCATCTTTCCATGTGTCAAATATTTCCTCCAGCATATCTTCAAGTTTTTCACCGTTGTTTACGCAGTTATGATGATGGACATCCAACACCATTGGAGCTTTTAATTTACTGCAGATATCAAGCACGTCCCTGGCAGTATATATCTTGTCGTCATTCTCAAGGATAAGCCTTTTTTTGATTCTGCCCGGAAGGATATAATAGTTTTCCATAAATCTCTCTATGGACGCCTGCTTGTTCTTGTAAAGCCCGCCTATGTGCATTACAAGCTTGTACCTGTAATCCTCAAGACCCATGGCTTCAAACAATTTCACATGATAATCCAGGTCTCGCACCGAAGCCTCAAGCACTTCCTTTGAAGGTGAGTTCAGCAAGGTGTAATGGTCGGGATGGGCACTTACCCTAAAATTATTTTCCTTTACAAAGTCGCCAAGACTTTGAAGCTCCTCCTTAAACTCACCGGCATAGTCCCAATGGGATACCATGGGATGAGTGGCCAGGGGCACAAGCTTTGATGTAAAACGATAAACATTGATATTATAAGCTTTATTGTATCTAAGTATTCTAAGTGTGTTGTGAAGATTTGCCGCGGTAACCTTCCGTAATTTGTAAAGTCTTGATTCATCGTCAGTTATTCCCGTAAGGGTTTTTACGGTAACGGTACCGGATGGCGAGCAATCTTTCAAGTTCATTGTCATTGCAACATAACCAAGTCTTACCAGCATACCTTCTCCTACAATATGTTCTTTTGCCACCGATTTATTTTTTACATTTTATCGGGCTTTTACCACCAATAAAGGAGAATCTTCCGTATAAATCGAGCATTTAAAATCCCCGTAAAAATCAATGGAAGAAAAGCCCGCCTCGCCAAGAGCTGCATAAAGCTCCCTGCTCTTTAGGGGCAGCAATTCCACAGAATTATTATACTCAGCTTTAAAATCTCCCTCTTTGATTCTCAATGTAGTATTGAAGTCTATGGTGTTGCTTTCTTTTTTGAATTTGTATTTTCTTATAAATTCCAGCCCCAATTTATCATTGGTTATTGTAGGCAATCCGTCCAAATTGTACTTAAATATTCTGTCATAGTTTACAATCTGAAGCGCAAGAAAACCTCCGTCTGTCAGCAGGCGTTTCATTTGCCCGAGAACATCGGTTATTTCCTTCAGATTCGTCAAATGTACCAGGGAGTTGCCTATACAAAATATGGCATTAAATCGGTCTTCTATCTTTTTTTCAAGCTCCCTCATGTCACACTTAAAGGCATATATGGAAACGCCGTTTTGGGTAGCTTTATGTCTTGCCTTCTCTACCATTTCATCCTCAATATCAACCGCTGTCACCAAGTAGCCAGCCTTTGCCAGTTCAACCGAGTATCCTCCCGAACCGCAAGCAACATCCAGGATTTTTCCTCCCGGAAGCCTTGCGCAATCCTTGATAAAATTCAATTGATTCTCCCCAACGGGAAAAATGTAATCATAGTATTTGCATATTTCGTTATAAAAACTCATAAACCCGCCAATCCCCCTTTTAAAAGTTAATGTCAAAAATCGTTCTTCAACCTTATTATCCTTTTACACTGCCTTTTTATATACATCTTTATATGCATCGGCCGTTATGTAAAATTCTCCATATAGAATAAAACAAAGCCCAAATTAAAGAAACATGAAAAAAGAGATACCTTTTTACGGTATCCCTGTTTTACAATTTTAAACCATGCACGCTTAAAAATTATTTTTCTCAGCCCACGCTGCCGCTTCCTTTACCGCATTCTGGTGATTTGTGTCAACCTTGTTGGTGCCATGGGTCTTGCTTTTTAAAAAGTGAACATCAAATACTCCGTTCATATTGTTGTTTTTAACAGCATCAAGATTGTCACCTGCGCCATAACCTCCGCTCCGCGAGCTTACATATGTATTAGCCGGGGCACTGTCAACTCCCGCATGAGGCATACCCGCCATCGACGCTGCCATCTTTCTTCCGTTGACAATAACAATTATCGGCCTTCTTTCCCAGCTCCAGCTTCCGCCATAGATACTTAGCAGTATTTCTGTGTCTTTAGCGGTCAAAGTCTCGCAATCCGCGTGGTTATATCCGTAGGTCCTCTTTATATTAAATGTGCGCCCTGTCCAAATGTCATATACCTGTGCTGTATCACCGATCTTGAAAATATTTTCTGCATTACCGAACCAGGAATAAAGATAATTGGTTTTTTCAATACCTCCCCTGGTTGCCGCAGCTGTCGATTGTGAAGCAGAACTACCGCTTCTTCCCATAAGTCTGTCAATCAAAGCCAGAGTGTTGCGCCCTGCAATTCCGTCATCCTCAAGACCGTACTTTGCCTGAAGTTTCTTTACCGCTTGTTTTGTGAGGCTTCCATAATATCCTGTGGGTTCCACATTCAGATACCCCAAAGCCTTCAAGTCCTTCTGCAAAGCAGTCACACTGCTTCCACTCATTCCTTCTTTCAACGAGGTGCTGTTCGAAGACCTTGAAACAGTTCTTTCGTTTATCAGCCTATTGACAAGCGAAAGGGTGTCCGGTCCTGCGATGCCGTCTTCTTTCAGTCCGTAACTTCTCTGCAGTTTCTTAACTGCTTCTGTTGTAAGGCTTCCGTAATATCCCGTAGGACTTACATTGAGATACCCCAGAGTGTTAAGACTCTTCTGCAGTTCTGTAACCTGACTTCCGCTCATTCCCTCCTTCAAAACTCCTGAAGCTGCAAATACTATTGAAGAGTTAAACAAAATACAGGTAATTAAGAAGGGCAGAATGACCGCAAGCAAAGCAGGTTTCTTCTTTTGCATTCAATTCCCTCCTACTCTTAATTGACACTCCCTAATTGTAACATCTTACGTCCCAATTATAAAGTCAAAATAAATGCCTTTACAAATTAACTTATGTACGTTGCTTGCTATAAAAAGGCAACCTTCCATACTGGCAATTATATAAAAAAAAACGCTACAAGTAAACCCCTTTTAAGCAATATAATTTTTTATTGAAGATGTTAGTTTATTTTTCAGACAATTTTATAAAGGATTTTTTTTTGTTATATTGAATATAAATAAATATATTATGTTTGTTGCTATATCTTGTTATAATTAATATTAAGCAGTGTTTATAGAGCTTAAGCCTTTTGATTTAATTTTGTATTTTTCACAAATACTATTAAGGTATAATCAAACTTCTGTTTTTTTGGTCAATGGGTTGGTACAAACTAAGTTTTACTAGCATCAGTAAAGTGAAAGGATGATCCTTAGATGAAAGCTATTATAATGGCCGGCGGGGAAGGCTCAAGGCTTCGCCCTCTTACATGCGACCTGCCCAAGCCTATGGTTCCAATAATGAATATTCCAATAATGGAGCACATAATTAATTTGCTGAAAAATCATGGAATTACAAACATCGGCGTAACACTCATGTATCTTCCCCAAAAGATTAAGGATTATTTCGGGAATGGCTCCAATTTTGGAGTCAATATCACCTACTTTACCGAGGATACTCCTCTTGGGACAGCAGGAAGTGTAAAAAACGCAGAAGATTTTCTTGACGAAACCTTTATAGTAATAAGCGGGGACTCCCTGACCAACATGGATATTACCAAAGCAATCGAGTTTCACAGGATGAAAAAATCAAAAGCCACCTTGGTTTTGACCAGGGTTGAGGTTCCCCTTGAATATGGTGTGGTTATCACGGACAAGTACGGATCCATAACCGGCTTTTTGGAAAAACCCAGCTGGGGAGAAGTTTTCAGTGATACAGTAAATACCGGCACTTATATTTTGGAGCCTGAGATATTGAAGTATCTAGATAAGGGCAAAAAAGTGGATTTCAGCCAGGACCTTTTCCCTTACCTCCTTTTAAAGAAGGAACCCATGTACGGTTATGTCATGGATGACTATTGGTGTGACATCGGTGACCTTCAAGCATATCTCCAGGCCCATTACGATGTCCTTGAAGGCAAAATCAGGCTTGATATAAATGCAACTGAAATCAAAAAAGGGGTGTGGGTTGGCCAAGGTTCAATCATTGAACCGGATGCAACAATCAATCCTCCTTGTGTTATCGGAGACAACTGCCGCGTAGAGAGCGGTGCAGTAGTTGACAGTTTGAGCGTTATCGGGAACAATAATGTAATCGAGAGGGACAGTTCCGTAAAACGCAGTGTTATCTGGAATGGCAACTTCATTGAGTACGGTTCCGAAATACGGGGCGCCATATTGTGCAACAAAACTAATCTGAAGCGCTACGTACATATATTTGAAAATGCCATTGTAGGAGACAACTGTTTAATCAATGAAAGAGTCGTTATCAAGCCAAATGTCAAAATATGGCCGCAAAAGACCGTTGAACCCTTTGCGATAGTAGACAGAAACATTATCTGGGGCTCAAAGCACTCGAAAAGTATTTTTGGCGAAAACGGTCTTTCCGGAATTATTAACGTTGACATATCCCCAGAGTTTGCTACCAGGCTTGGAGCGGCATACGGTTCTATATTTAAAAAGGGCTCCAAGGTTGTTGTAAGTTCCACAACCTCCAACTCTGCAAGGATGTTCAAGCATGCTTTCATATCGGGTATTCTTTCGGTGGGTGTGGAAGTGTTCAACTTAAGCAGCCTCCTGACTCCTCTTGCCCGACATGCAATCAATTTCCTTGCCGTCGAGGGAGGAATTCACATCAAGCTCAGTGAGGACAATCCAAACAAGCTCAAGGTTGATTTTATGGACTCAAAAGGGGCAAGCATCAGCAGGGTTACGGAGAGGAAAATAGAGAATTCCTTTGCCCGCGAGGACTTTAAACGCTGCTCCGGCGATGAAGTCAGCAGGCTTAACAACATCACCGACTTTAAGAACTATTATGTGCGTTCCATATTGAATGAAGTGGACGTAGAATCCATAAAAAACAATGCCCCCAAATTATGCATAGTTTCACCCTCGGATTTCGTAATCTCCATTGTGGTGCCCATGCTCACAGATTTAGGCTGCAAGGTTGCAAGCTTTTCATCTGCCAATTTAAACGAAGTTGATAGCATTATTGATGAGATAAAAAACAACAATGCCAGCTTTGCCGCTTTCATTGACAGCAACGGTGAAACACTGGTATTGGTAGACAAAAACGGAAATGTGGTAAAGGATGATTTGTTCCTCTGCCTTACATCCCTTATTACCTTTAAGTCGGTTCCAAACTCAAAAGTGGTTGTACCCATAACCGCACCATCCATTATTGAGGTATTGGCGCAAAGGTACCAAGGCAAGGTCGTGAGAACAAAAACCTCACCCCAGGCTGTAATGGAGCAAATGTTAAACCACAACCTTTTCAAAAACCGCGAGAACATGGACCAATTCCTGCTGAATTTTGATGCAATCGCAGGACTTGTAAAAATAATTGAATTCCTATGCCTGCAAAATACCACATTGACAGAAACTCTCAAGGAAATACCCGACTTCTATGTCAGCAAAAAGAAGATTTTCTGTCCGTGGGAGCTGAAAGGCAGGGTAATGAGAACACTTATAACCGAAAAAAACGAGGAAAAAGTGGAGTTATTGGACGGCGTGAAATTTATATTGGACAACGGTTGGGCCCTTGTCCTCCCCGATGCAGATATGCCCCTTTGCAGGGTTTACTCCGAAGGGATAACGCCTGATGTGGCAGAAGCCATTTCGGACAGATATCTTGACAAAATAAAGACAATAATAAATGATAATAGGTAATAACAGATAGATTTTTAGCATTATCGGTAAAGGAGATTTATGCGTACAATAACAATTACGGAAGACAAAGCAAACAAAAGAATTGACAAAGTTTTAAGAGAAACCTTTCCAAGGCTCCCCAACGGAGCCTTGTTTAAAGCCTTTCGGAAAAGGGACATAAAGGTAAACGGTGTACGGGTTAAAGAAGACCACATTGTAAAGCTCAATGACCGGGTGGATATATATATCACGGATGAAATCCTGGACGGAGTGCCCAAAGCAGGAGAATTTAATTACGAAACGGCATTTTCTGTGGCCTATGAAGACAGCAATCTTCTCATTGTAAACAAAAAACAGGGTATTCCCGTGCATCCCGACAGGACACAGACTGAAAACACACTTATTGATTTTGTAAAGGATTATCTTAAGCTAAAGGGTGAATTTAAAGAAAATTCAGGCTTTACTCCTTCTCTTTGTCACAGGCTTGACCGCAACACGGGTGGTCTTGTTATGATAGCCAAAAACGATGCCACCCTTCATATTATGCTTAAAAAGATCAAAAGCGGTGAAATCAGCAAGTACTATCAGTGTCTTGTCAAAGGAAAAATGGACAAAAAAGAAGATATTTTGAAGGCATACCTTGAGAAAGACGAGAAAAAAAGCAGGGTTTTTATCAAGGATACGAAGACGCGCAGCGGGCTTGAAATAATCACAGGATATAAAGTACTATCCTACAAAGAGCTGCCGGATATCAATGAAGGTATCAGCACCCTTGAAGTTGAGCTTTACACCGGCCGCACCCATCAAATTCGGGCTCACCTTGCCCATATCGGGCATCCTGTGGTAGGCGACGGAAAATACGGAATCAACAGCCTAAACCGTCTTTTAGGCGCCAAGCACCAGGCTCTATGGGCATACAAGCTGAAATTCGCTTTTAAAAGCGATGCCGGGATTTTAAATTATCTAAAGGGAATGGTAATTCAGGTTCAGCCGGAATACAAGCTCACAAAGCAGTGGAAATAAAAAAAGTTTTGCCGTAAAGCCAGCTTTCGATTTTACTGGAAAGCGGCTTTACGGCAATTATATTATATCCTATTGCTTTGTAATTACTTACCCATGAGTGCTTCCTTTAACGCATTATATGCCGGTTTCGGATTGTAATTGCTGTCATAAATCAACGGGTTGCCATAGCCTGGGAAAGTTCCCGGAACCCAAGTGTATTTGTCGGTGAATCCCCACATTACAAAGGTATTGCAGTTCGGATTTGCCAGACAGATTTTCATCAAGTCCTTATAATTGCTTGCCTGTACCTGGAACGCAGTTGATTGATTTTCCGACTGCGATATGCGTATATCTATTTCGGTAAAGGATACAATTACACCTATTTCAGCATATCTTTTAATGTTTTTATCAATGCTTTCAAGATACTGAGGACTCATTCCGTTGATAAAGTGGCATTGGAATCCTACTCCGTCAATGGGTATACCTCTTTCCTTCATGCTCTTAATCATGTTGAACGTTGCATTGGACTTCGGTCCTAAGTCTTCAATATTATAATCGTTATAGAAGAGGAGCGCATCAGGGTCGGCCTCTCTTGCAAACTTGAAGGCATAGTCGAGATAGTCCTGACCTATTACATTCCTCCATATACTGCTTCTAAGACCGTTGCCGGAATCATCTATACATTCATTTGCCACATCCCATTCTACAATTTTTCCCTTGTAATGGGTCATAACTGTAGTAATGTGATTTTTCATTACCGCAAGCAGTGAATCCCGTGTCCAGTTTCCGTTTGTAAGCCATCCCGGATTCTGGTTGTGCCAAACCAATGTATGTCCTCTCACCTGCATACCGTTTCTTTGGGCAAAAGCAACCAGCTGATCCCCTTTTGAAAAATCAAAGCTGTTTTGACGTGGCTGCAAAGCATCAAACTTCATTTCATTTTCACATACAACCATTGCAAATTCTTTTTGCAAAATGCTGTTGTATGTCGGATCCGAGTTGTTGTAGAATGGATAGTTGACGCATGTTCCGATCTTTATTCCCCTTGCCTCTGCATAATCCTTCAGTGTATCTCCCGAAACTGTAGGAATAGGACTTACTGTCGGAGGGAAAGTAATTATCGGTGTGGGCGTCGGTCCATCATCTTGTCCGGGGAAATTTGGAATAATACGGAGTATATATCTCTTCAGCATTGAATAGTCAGTGGAGTCCACTTTGCCGCTTCTGTTCACATCGGCTCTTGAGAGACTCTCTCCTGTAAGCTGTATTGCACCGAGCAAATGCCTTTTTAATACCTGAAGGTCTATAATGATACCAGAAATTAAGACAGACAAAACGGCCAAAATAAGTTAGAATG
>NZ_DAORXT010000053.1:0-20175 GCF_035371925.1 Acetivibrio sp.
AATTCCATTCTAACTTATTTCTGCTGTTTTGTCAGTCTTAATTTCTGGTATCATTCTGGTATCATTATAGTAATACAATTTATTACTTTTTAGTGCACAACACTAATTATATAAAATCTATTTAAGCCACGCAGTTGATAAAAGAAAAGATAAAAAGGTAACCTTATTACCATCTTAAGGTCACCCAATTATTCTTTTAACCATTGTATCATGGGCCAAGTTTTCAAATTTATCATCAATAATAGATAGCGACTCAAAATCCTTGTATTTTTGTTTTAGGGCAATAGAAATAAGATGGTCGGCCAAAGCCGGGTTTTTAGGGAGCAGACTTCCGTGGGAATAAGAGCAGTAAACATTCTTGTAAATAGCTCCTTCAAAACCATCTTCTCCATTGTTTCCGTACCCTTTTACAATCCTGCCGAGAGGCTTTACTTCAGGTCCCAAATAGGTTCTTCCCGAATGATTTTCAAAGCCCACGATTTTTCCGTCATAGTTGTCATTCTTAAGAAAATCACATTCAAACACAAAGTTTCCGATCATTCTTTCCTTGCCGCCTATCGTCCACAAGTTAAGAGCATTTAGAAAATGAATTTCTTTACCGTCCCAGGTCTTGTAATAACTGCCTAAGAGCTGATAACCTCCGCAAATAGCCAAAAATACCTTGTCATTTTTTACGGCATTTCTGATTTCCTCTCCTTTTTCGTTTAGAAGGTCGTTTTGGATCATTTCCTGCTCATAATCCTGACCGCCGCCCAAAAATATAATGTCGTAGGCTTCGGCATCAAACTTGTCTCCGATGGATATGTTTGAAACGTTTGCGTTTATTCCACGCCAATTGCAGCGCATTTTCAAAGCAATTATATTTCCCCTGTCGCCGTACAAATTTAAAAGGTCGGGGTATAGATGGCAAATATTTAACTCATACATATTATTTCCAGAACTCCTTTAAACCGAATTTTTTCTCCAAAAGGCTTCTTACTTCAAGCATTGAAGTATAGGTGGGCAGGATGTAAAGATTCTGCCCTTCTGAAATTGCGTCCAAAGCTTTATTTAAAAGCGTTTCATAGTCCTTTTCAATCTGAATTTTATCGCTGTGTATTCCTGCATATTTAAGCCTTACAGCCATGTCCTCCGCCCGGATTCCTGAAGTATAAAAGCAAGATACATTGCCCTGCATTTGCTGAAGCTGCTCAAAATCAACATCCCAGAGCCAGGAAATATCGGTACCGTCTGCAAGACGGTCATTTATAACAAAGGCTATCTGGGTATTTTGCTTTTCCGTAAGAAGATAGCTCAAAACCTGATTGAAGCCTGTGGGGTTTTTAACCAGAATCACCTTTATGGTTTTACCGTTGGTTTGGATAGTTTCCATTCGTCCAAAGCCACATTCAAAGCTTTCCATGGCTTTTACAAGGCTGTCCGGCGAAAAAACTAAAAGATGTCCCAATGAGGCTGCAGCCAGTGCGTTGTATATGTTGTAAAGTCCCGGAAGATTAATCCTGGCATTGTAAGATACCGGCTCGCCGCTTTCTTTTAGAGGGCCCAACGCAAATATGATATCGGAGTACGAAGTATTAAGCTCGTTAATCTTTACGCAGGTTACCTTGGAAGTAGGGCGCATATATCCGCAGTTGGGGCAGGAAAATCCTCCAAGGTGGCCGTATACATGATAGGAGTATTCATATTTGCTTTTGCAGTAAAGGCAAATGCTTGCATCACTGTTTACCACAGTACTGTTACCGGTGTATGCTTCATCGGAAAAACCGTAGTATAAAACTTCTCTGTCCATATTGTGACCTAGGGACGCGCACAAAGAATCATCGGCATTTAAAACCAACTTGGCATTGGGTGATTTCTCGATACCTGACCTGACATTGTTTAAAGTGGTATAAAGCTCACCGTACCGGTCCAACTGGTCCCTGAAGAAGTTTGTCACTACCAAAATGTCCGGCTGAACATAGTCGGTTACCACATTAAATGCTGCTTCATCAACTTCCAGCAATGCTGTGGAAGCCTTGCTCTTTCCGAAAACATTCACAGATTCGATAAAAGTGGTAATAACACCGCTTACAAGATTGGCTCCCGATTTGTTGGTGATGTACTCAATATTGTTTTCATCTAAAAGTTTTCCGATTATACGGGTAGTAGTGGTTTTGCCGTTGGTTCCGGTAACCATTATAATTCTAAAATCTTTTGAAATTATTTTCATTATGTCCGGATAAATTTTACGTGCAACCTTTCCGGGAAGGGAGGTTCCTCCGCTTTTTAAAACTCTGAGCATAAAAATGAGGAATTTCGTAATTATTATTGTAAAAGTAAGTCTTATATTCATTTGAATCCCTGCTTTTTTAATGTATTTTTGCTTAATTTCCTTAAAATTATAACACAAAGAATTTTAGTTATGAACAAAATTTTTCTTGAAGGAAGTATTTCCATAAACAATTATTTGATATACTTATCAAAAGCGCCGCCATTAAAAAACATTTGATACATAATTTTTTAAATGTTAAAATAGTGAGTAAAGAGTATATAATAATTGTATTTCATTTAAAAGTTGATTTATAAATCTTTATCTATGGTACAATAAGGTTAGCCACCCGGGTGGTTGCGAAATAGGTCCGCGTCCGATTGACCTTCATCTCAAGGCTCTAAAACGGATGGGGGTCAAGGTGCATGATGCACATCACGGTTTTTTATACTGCGAAGTGGATAAAATTAAGGGATGTGAGATTCAACTGGATTTTCCCAGTGTGGGAGCCACGGAGAATATAATGCTGGCAGCGGTATTTGCCGAAGGCGAGACTGTTATACGGCATGCGGCCAAGGAACCTGAAATCGTAGATCTTCAGAATTTCCTTGTAGCAATGGGTGCAGACGTATCGGGGGCAGGAACCAGTACCGTGACGATAAGAGGAACAAACAGGAAACTGAATAATGTTGAGCACACTGTTATACCCGACAGAATAGTAGCAGGTACATATTTAGTGGCGGCAGGGATTACCGGTGGAGATTTAAATCTCAAAAATGTTTCGGCAGAACATTTATCGTCCGTAGTGTCATATCTTCGGGAAAGCGGCTGCAGGATTAATATAAAACGAAATAATATACATATTTCCGGTCCTAGCAAGCCGAGGGCCATAGACATAATCAGGACTCTGCCTTACCCCGGATTTCCCACTGATATGCAGTCGCAGTTTGTTTCTCTGCTTTCGGTTGCCAGGGGAACCAGCATTATTGTTGAGACCATATTTGAAAACCGATACAAGCATGTTGAGGAATTATTGAGAATGGGAGCCGACATAAAGCTGGAAGGAAGACTGGCAGTAATTAAAGGGGTAAAAAGGCTTACCGGGGCAACTGTTACAGCCAGGGACCTAAGAGGAGGAGCTGCATTGGTTCTTGCAGCACTTGCCGCTGAAGGTACTTCTATAATAAGCGGAACAAAGCATATCGACAGAGGTTATGAAAATATTGAGGGAAAGCTTTCCATGGTTGGAGCTATAATTAAAAGAGAAGAATAAAGGGGTAAGTCTATTGAAGGTACAGGAGATAACAATCGGTTCAGAGTATCAACCGCCAAAAAAACACAAAAGAAAAAAGAAGAGAAGAATACTGTCTTTTTTTAAATTTCTATTGTTTTGTGTAATTCTTGCGGCTATTTTGGTAGGTTTGGCTTTATCACCATTATTTTCTGTAAAGAGCATTGAAGTTTATGGCAATAAGCATTATAATAGCAGTGAAGTGATTGAAGCTTCAGGTTTGATAATAGGTAATAACTGGTTTAAGTCCAACAGTGTAGATCTAAAGGGTATTCTTACTTTCAGATCGATTGATGCGGAGAAACTGTTACTGCAAAGATGTCCGTTTTTAAAGAGCGCGACAGTAAGAATAGACTTTACTGGTGTGGTTCGAATAGAAGTAAGCGAAAGAAATGCGGCTGCTTTGGTGCCCTATATGGGTTCAAACATAGTGATTGACAATGAGTGCTTTGTGCTTACTCTAAGCAGTGATGCGGAGGATGGAAAACTGCCTGTCATAAAAGGAATAGATTGTGACGGCTACGCCTTAGGACAAGCTTTACCGGTTCGTGATGCAAGGTACATTGAGGCTTTCCGCAGAGTGTTGGAGGTTGTTACGTCGGCTGATGCCAATGCAGGAGAAAGAGGCAGAGAATTTAGCATTAAGAATATTATAAACTATATTGATGTATCTGATATTGACAATATTAAACTCTATCTTGATTCCAGGGTGCTAGTTAATCTTGGGAATTACAAGGAGATAAGTGAATATAGAATCAATTTCTTAAGAGAAATTTTTTTCTTCCAATTAACAGAGGAAGATAAAGGGTTGTTGGATTTTGCATCGGGTGAACATCCGAGTTTTATACCAGATTAGAGAGGGAGGAGCGGAATGATTCCATTATTGGGCTTAATAGTTGGAATTTTGATTGGAGTGTTTATACCATACAATATTCCCGAACAATACTCAAGCTATGTAGCGGTAGCAATTCTTGCAGCGTTGGACTCTGTTTTCGGCGGTGTGGTATCCACCATGCAAAAGAAGTTTGACATGGGGATTTTCCTTTCGGGCTTTTTCGGTAATGCTCTCTTGGCTGCCGCACTTACTTATATAGGGGACAAGCTTGGGATACAGATTTATTTTGCTGCGATATTTGCTTTCGGAAACAGGCTGTTTTTAAATTTTGCCGTTATTCGAAGATTACTATTGAATAAGTACACCAAAAAAGATAATATAAAAGATAATATGATAGATCCAAAAGAAGTTTAACAGAATTTCATATAAAATGTCATTAAATATAAAATAGTATAAAGAAAATGTTCGATTTTGAAAAAGTAAAATTTTGTAGAATGTCAAGGTCAATGAGAATAAAGAATTGCTAATAATGTATCGCACTTGATTGTATTCGTGCTTTGGCATATAGGAGGTTTACATAAGTGGACGATATAATTAGTTGTATTGATATAGGTACTACAAAGGTATGTGCCATTGTGGCGAAAATTGATGAGAACGGTGATGTTGAAGTATTGGGCAAGGCAATGGAGCCGTGCAGTGGTGTCAAAAAAGGGGTAATTGTTGACATAGACAGTGTTTCCAATGCTTTAAGAAGTTGCATTCAAAAGGTGAGAGCCTTGCTTAATATTGAAATTGGGAATGTTTATGTGAATGTCATGGGGTCCCATGTCGACGTATTTTTTAACAGGGGTTCCGTTGATATTTTAAGGCAAGACCGTCAGATTACATCCGATGATGTCGAGAAAGTATTAAAAAGAGTGGAAGATGTGAAGCTTCCCGAGAATGTTCAGATTATTGATGTTATTCCGAGGCAGTATATTGTGGACGGTTGTGATGAAATAGTTGATCCTGTCGGTATGGCCGGAGTAAAGCTTGAGCTTGAAGCGGATGTTGTGGTTGGTAAAATCACCACATTTAATAATATTGTTAAAAGTCTCGAGAATGCCAATGTCAAAGTGAACGGTTTTATTGCAGAATCATTGGCGGTGGGAGATTTGGTTTTAAATCCTGAAGAAAAAGATATGGGTGCAATTCTTATCGATGTAGGTGGAGGAGTTACAAACATATCCGTGTTCAAAAACAAGTGTCTCGTCCTGTATGATTGCATACCCGTTGGTGGAGACCATATAACAAACGATATATCCATCGGGCTCAAGGTATCATTGAGTGATGCTGAAAAACTAAAAAGGGAATACGGTTTGGCTTTAACATCCCTTATTAACAACGACCATGACATTACAATAAATGAGCTTAGCGAGAATACCAAAAGGACAATTAAAGTTTCCGAAGTTGTTGAAATAATCGAGGCCAGGGTTCAGGAAATATTTTCACTGTGCATGGAAAGGCTTGAGCAAGAGGGAATATTAAACGGGTTTACCGGAGGAATTGTACTGGCCGGAGGCGGCATTTCATATATTGACGGTTCTATTCAATCGGCAAAGGAAATTTTTGGGTTGCCCGTCAGAATTGTGTCTTACAAGTCGCTGGGAGTAAAAAATGCCGAGCATGTAACTGCAATGGCAACGATTAGATATGTTGCAAACAGGATTAAGTCCGAGGCAAAAAGCGGCGGTACCAAGAGCAACAGGCACAACAAACAGAAGTCAAAAAGGGAATATGGCTTTTTCAAGAAGCTTGCCAGTCTTTTCAACGGATTATTTTGACAGATTAGTTCTATTTTTTAAATACACATTTTTAACGATTTCTAGTATAATTATTTTTAATATGAGTATTTTTAAAATTTGTATATAAACTTTTTTTAATTTTTACCGATTAATATATCAAATTAAATCCAAAATGTGTATTTCAAGTTATAAGTATTGGATGGGATAGTTAAAATACAATCTTGCACAATCTCCAATATTAATATATTATTAAATATTGAGGGAATAAATGTTACCCAATAATTGACTTTTGAATGATATCTTTATAAATTGGCATAGAAACTCAATATAGGTTTGTCTATTACGAATGAAAAAGGGGGACTTAAGTTGCTGGAGTTTGATATTGATATGGAACAATTTGCCCAGATAAGAGTTATAGGTGTTGGTGGTGGAGGAAATAATGCTGTTAATAGAATGATAACTGCCGGATTGCGTGGAGTGGAATTTATTGCAGTAAATACTGATAAACAGGCTTTATTTTTATCAAAAGCAAATACAAAGATTCAAATTGGAGACAAATTGACAAAAGGTCTTGGAGCGGGAGCTAATCCCGAAATCGGTGAAAAGGCTGCCAATGAGAGCAGAGATGAAATTGCTCAGGCAATAAAAGGTGCAGACATGGTTTTTGTAACTGCAGGTATGGGTGGAGGTACGGGAACCGGAGCTGCTCCTGTAGTTGCAGAGATTGCGAAGGAAATGGGAATTCTGACTGTCGGAGTAGTAACAAAGCCCTTTATGTTTGAGGGCAGAAAGAGAATGCAGCATGCAGAAAGAGGTATAGAAAATCTTAAGAATACCGTTGATACTTTGGTTACCATACCAAATGACAGGCTGCTTCAGGTGGCGGAAAAGAAGACTTCCATTGTCGATGCATTCAAGATTGCGGATGATGTATTAAGACAAGGTGTACAGGGTATATCCGACCTTATTGCGGTACCGGGTCTCGTAAACTTGGACTTTGCAGATGTCAAAACCATTATGCTTGATACCGGTCTTGCCCATATGGGTATCGGACGGGCATCCGGCGACAACAGGGCCGAAGAGGCTGCAAGACAGGCTATCCAAAGTCCCCTTTTGGAGACATCTATCGAAGGAGCAAGAGGAGTTCTCCTCAATATTACCGGCGGTGCCGATTTGGGATTGTTTGAAGTAAATACTGCGGCCGAATTGGTGCAAAAGTCTGCTGACCCTGATGCAAATATTATTTTCGGAGCTGTTATCGACGAAAATCTAAAAGATGAGATTCTAATCACTGTAATTGCTACAGGGTTTGACAAAGTTCCATCAATTAAGAAGCCTGACAAGCCTGTTGTGGCAGAAAAGGCACCTTCTTCTACATCTTCAAACGAACGGGCTTCATCAAACCAGCTTGGATCGGATGAATTGGAGATACCGACTTTCTTAAGAAGAAACAGATTTAAATAAACACATTTTAACAATAGAGCGCAGGAGTATATCGAAAAGGATATACTCCTGCGTTTTTTTGTCATAAGATTTTTTTTGTTCTATACTTTCGTTTTACAAAATAAATATAAATTTATTTGTATAATCAATAATAAAAATACATGCTTTTGCATATATGTTATTTAGGAAAGTGTTTTATGTAAGGTACTATAAAAATAATTTTCTCTAAGCTTTTGCCTGATTTGGGGGTCGAGAGAATGAAAATATACATTGATGTATTGGTTATGGAAAACATTGTCATGAATTATCTTATCCTATTGCTTACAGCCAAGTTTATGAGGCTCAAAGTATCTCATTTGCGATTGTTTTTGGGCTCTGTTGTGGGAGCGGCATATGTAGTTGTGCTGCTTTTAATGCCTGATTTAAAGATATATTATACTTCTTTAGCCAAATTTGCTTTATCCCTTTTAATTATTGCAATAGCTTTTTCTCCGGCAAAGCTGGTACCTTTCATCAAAACACTGGCAGTATTCTATGTTTCAACATTTATATTTGCAGGAGCCGCATTTGCATTTCTTTACTTAAATCAAACGGGGGGATTTGTCAGGAACGGAATAGTGTACATATGGAATTCAAAAGGAACCACCCTCTTTTTTACCGTGGCAACTGTCGGCATAATTATTAGGATTTTCTGGGACATAGTACAGCAAAGAATCTCGAAGGAAAAGCTTCTGATACCTTTGAAGATAGCTTTTGGAAACGGCACTACCGAACTGTTTGCTTTGGTGGATACCGGCAATTCCCTTTATGACCCCTTAACCAATTCTCCTGTGGTGGTTGTAGAGTTTAATGCCATAAAGAATATATTGCCCATGGAGATTCAAAGCATTTTCGATGAATCCAAGGAAAACGACCTGGACAGTGTGACTAAAATTGTATCCGACTCCAGGTGGATATCAAGATTCAGGCTCATACCCTTTACATCACTGGGAAAGGAGAATGGAATGCTGATTGGATTCAGACCTGACTATATTGAGGTGGGAGACAATACGGAGAAGAAGGGGATAACGGATGTAATTATCGGTATTTACAACAGGGCGCTGTCAAAAAACAATAACTACAACGCACTTCTTAGCCCGGAGTTGGTTTAGGTTATAGTTTTTATTCTGCGAACATAAACTTTTTATGAAAGGAGTATATTGTATGGTGTTTTTTAGGAAGTGGAAGCTTTCATTGATGGTGAGGTATATTAATTTTTTAGGTAAACTAAAGCTTTACAACAATTATCCCATTTACTACATAGGAGGCAATGACTCTCTTCCTCCGCCGCTTAGCAGCGAAGAGGAAAACTATCTTTTAAGCAAGCTGGAAGAAAGTGAATTTGGAGTAAAATCTATTTTGATAGAAAGAAATTTAAGGCTTGTGGTGTATATTGCCAGAAAATTTGAGAATACCGGAGTAGGGGTGGAGGACCTTGTTTCCATTGGTACTATAGGTCTTATTAAAGCTATTAACACATTTAACCCTAACAAGAACATAAAGCTTGCCACATATGCGTCAAAGTGCATTGAGAATGAAATACTTATGTACCTTAGGAGAAACAACAAAATGAAGACAGAGATTTCAATAGATGAACCGCTAAATGTGGATTGGGACGGAAATGAACTGCTTCTTTCGGATATTCTCGGAACAGAGAACGACCTTATTCATAGAAGCATTGAGGACGAGATAGACAAGGAGCTTCTTGCAATGGCAATGACAAAGCTGTCCGTAAGGGAAAAGAAGATAATGGAGCTTCGGTTTGGACTTACAAACGGCGGAGTTGAAAAGACCCAGAAAGAAGTGGCCGATATGCTTGGAATTTCTCAGTCATATATTTCCAGATTGGAAAAGAAAATTATCAGTAGACTAAGAAAAGAGATAAGCAGGATGGTCTAATTGTAAAAAAATACAAGTAAAAATTCGGTGTTAGAATTTGCAATAACTACAGGGTTTGTCAAGGTGTTTTTATGAAATTTTGTAGTCTTTTTAGCAGTATAAAAATGACCTCTGTGGCAATAATGATACTGACTTTAAATTATTGCCGGGAGGTTTTTTCTATGCTAGTCAATAAAGTTGAAATATGTGGTGTAAACACATCAAAACTGCCAGTACTTACCAATGAACAAAAGAAAGCTCTCTTCGAAAGAATGCATAATGGAGATACCTCGGCAAGAGAGGAATTTATAAAGGGAAATCTTAGACTTGTGTTAAGTGTCATACAAAGATTTAACAATAGAGGAGAATATGTCGATGACCTTTTTCAGGTGGGATGTATAGGTCTTATAAAAGCGATTGACAATTTTGATGTTACTCAGAATGTCAAGTTTTCAACATATGCAGTTCCCATGATAATTGGGGAAATCCGAAGATATTTGAGGGACAACAACTCCATTCGTGTGAGCAGGTCTTTGAGAGATATTGCCTATAAAGCGCTTCAGGCAAAGGAAAGGCTTACCAACAAGAATTCAAAAGAGCCTACCATAGAGGAGATAGCCAAAGAACTGGGACTTCCAAAGGAAGATATTGTGTTTGCTTTGGATGCAATACAGGATCCCATTTCTCTGTTTGAGTCTGTATACCATGACGGTGGAGATGCAATTTATGTAATGGATCAGGTAAAGGACGAGAAAAATAATGATGAAAGCTGGCTTGAAGGTATAGCTCTAAGTGAAGCCATGAGAAAACTCAATGACCGGGAAAAGTTAATATTAAACTTGCGCTTTTTTGACGGCAGAACTCAAATGGAAGTTGCCGAAGAAATCGGAATATCGCAGGCACAGGTTTCAAGACTTGAGAAAACTGCGCTCATGCACATGAGAAAATATATTTAGGGCTTTCGTAAAATTACCTGTTCTATAAAAAAACAGGGCCGGAAATTTAGATTTTAACAAATATTAAGGAGTCAAGAAACAGTGAAAAGTATTTGCTGTTTTCTGGCTCCTTAATTAATGGGACAAAAATCCTTCTAACATATCATTTTTTATAAAGTCATATATTATCATAGAGGCTAAAAATAGAAATATACGGTGGTGAAACCATGAACAGGACGTCTGACTTTAGGGAGAAGGAAGTAATCAATATAAAGGACGGAAGAAGGCTTGGATTTGTGGGGGATGTGGAAATAAATCTCCAAAGCGGAAAAGTTGAAGCAATTGTAATCCCCAGCGGAAGAAGTTTATTGGGGCTTATCGGAAAAGACAACGAATGTGTCATACCTTGGGAAAAAATAAAAAAGATTGGCGAAGATATTATTTTGGTGGAAATGGATGACAGGTTTATAAGAAAACATTTTGATTAATCGCCAAATTAATAATGGTATTTATTTAAAACGGTTTATAGTGTATTATTATATATAATAAGATATAGAGCATAATGGAAAATTATTTACATAAAATTCAGATTTCAAATAATAATCGTCAAAGGAGGTATGAAATGAAGTGCCCATATTGCGGTTTTATTGAGGATAAAGTTATCGACTCAAGGCCGACGGATGAAGGTTCGGCAATACGAAGGAGACGGGAATGCTCCAAGTGCCAGAAAAGGTTTACCACTTATGAGAAGGTTGAGAGTCTTCCAATTATGGTTATAAAAAAGGATAAGAGCAGGCAGGTCTTTGACCGGGAGAAGCTTTTAAACGGAATCTTAAGGGCGTGTGAAAAGAGACCTGTATCCATTACTCAGCTGGAAAAACTGGTGGAAGACATTGAAAGTCAGATTTGCAATTCCCTGCAGAGGGAAGTTACCTCCAAGGATATCGGAGAAATGGTAATGGCAAAGCTGAAAAACTTGGATGAAGTGGCTTATGTGCGGTTTGCATCGGTTTACAGGCAATTTAAGGATATAAATACATTTATGGACGAGCTTAGAAAGCTTTTAAATGAGAAATAGGAGTATTTGGACTAAAGCAATAAATTCAATTTACAAAAGAGGAAAGAGGGATTGCCCATGAGTGAAGTGCTGGATAGAAATCTGTCTCTCTTAAAGGAGTATCAGCCTGATACATACAAAAAAATTGACAAATACATTAAGGGAGAGTATGTTCCGAAGGACAATTCGGTGGAAAAAATACTTTTAGCCCGCCAGGATGATCTGATAATAAACATTATGGTAAGATGTTCGCGACAAGACTTTTTGCTCTGTGACCATGAAAACCCGATTAATGAGGCCTATGCATGGATTGATAAATATATTGATCCTTCCAACAAGGCAGATATTGTTTTTGGAATGGGGATGGCATTTCACCTTGAAGTTCTTCTTACAAGCTTTCCAAATAAAAAAGTAATTATTGTTGAGCCCAATATTGATTTGTTTTATCAGATTGTCTGCATAAGAAATCTCGAACCGGTTATTAAAAAGGCAGAAATCATTGTGGATGAAGACCTGGATGTTATCCTTGAGAAGATAAACTCCCTTTTTTGGGATACGGAAAAGGGCGGAATTCAGGTGCAGCCTTTTGAGGTATATGGCGAGATGTTTCCCGAGAAGTGGGACAAGCTTCGGGACAGCTTTATAAAGCTTGCAAACAATTTTACTGTGGATATTGCGACCAGGAGAAAGTTTGGAGAGCTGTGGGTGCACAATAATATAAAGAATCTTAATAAGATTTCTGAAGCATCCGATGCCGGAGTACTGGTGGGTAAATTCAAAGGCATTCCCGGAGTATTGGTATCGGCCGGGCCTTCCCTTGAAAAAAACATCCGTCTTTTAAAGGGCCTTGAGGACAAATGTGTTATCATGGCGGCAGGAACAGCAGTGCGGATTATGGAAAGCTTTGATTTGTCACCGCATTTTATGGTGGGAATAGATGCGGGGGATAAAGAAGGAGAAATACATTCGAACGTAAAGAACAAGGACATCTATTTTATCTATTCGAACCAGGTTTCCATACATTCTGTAAAGGGTTATACCGGCCCCAAATTTGTTATGAATTATCCTGTTGACATGTATACGGCAGGTTTCTTTGAGTATGCCAATATAAAGTCGGACTTTTTCTTGAGCGGTCCGTCGGTTGCCAATACCTGCTTCGATATTTTGTTTAAAATGGGATGTGACCCGATAATAATTATCGGTCAAGACATGGCATTTACCTTTGGAAGTATGTATGCAGGTGAGGCGCCGGGAACAGTCGTAAACGATGTGGTAGATGTTCAAAAAAGAGGATATATTCTTGCTAAAGATATATACGGAAACGAAGTCTATACCACACGGCCGTTTCTTGCAATGAAAAACTGGTTTGAAGGATATTTTGAGAAAATAGAGGGCAGGACTGAAATAATAAATGCCACTGAAGGAGGACTCAATATTCTACATGCCCGAAATGAAACTCTTGAGGCTGCCCTAAAGAGCTGTAAATTATCCGAAGCCGGCATTAAGCAGCATATCAAGCTGCTGCATGAGGAAGGAAGATTTGACGATTCGACTGCTTCAAAAATTGAGGAGTACAAAGCATATGTTCAAAAAGAGATAAGAAGGCTTGATGAGGTGTCTAAAAGACAGCTTGAGACGGCGGAATACTTAAGGAGGGATGTTTATCATCCGTCAAAAAACCGCTCAAAGTTTATCAAGGCTGTTAATTCAATAAATGAAATGTCGGACAGGGTTTTTGAGTCTCCTATATACCATTCCCTTCTTAAAAATCTTGTGGAAATTGATTTCTATCTTATAAAAGCGGAGGTGGAAAGAGCGGTAAAGATATTAACGAAATATGACGATATAAAAAACATATATGTGAACGCCATCCTTAGTCAGAATGAAAAACTGAGCACAAGCCTTGACAAGCTAAAAAGATTCTTTGAGGGTGAGTAGTTTTTACTTGTCAATGCTGTGTCAAAGTTTTTACATTGTTGCATAACTATCTTACTTTTCAAAAAAATTATATTAGAGTGGGGTGCATAGGATGAAAAAAGCTTTATGTATTTTAGTTGTAATTGTTTTGGCAAGTACATGTTTAATTGCTTATGCTGCCGAAACAAATCAATGGACAGCATTAAGGGCAACGTTTAATGTTTTTGTAAAAGGAGAGGAGTTCCAATCTCAAGACCCTATAGTCGCTATCAACGGAAGAACATATTTACCGCTTAAAGCAATTGGCGACGTGCTGGGAGTAGATGTAGTCTGGAACGAGCAGCAAAGACGTGTGGAAGTGGCAATGACGGAAAATGACAAAGAAAAAGATGTTGCACCGGTTATTATAAACCATGAAGCAGGCACCGGAGAATATATTCTGGATGTTGCACTTGAATCAGTTAAAGCAAAACCCGGAGATACTGTGGAAATACCTTTGAAATTTGAAAATATACCGGCCCAGGGAATAGACTCTCTGAATTTGAGTCTGTATTATGACAGCAAAGCTGTAGAAGTTCTAAAAGTGGAACCGGGAAGTATAGTTACAAACCCCGATGTTAATTTCGCTTACAACGTAGCTACAAAAAATTCTGAAATAATTATGCTCTTTGTTGATGAAAGTCAAAAGGGCGAAGAATCAATAAAAACTGACGGTGAATTTGCAAAATTGGTTATTAAAATAAAATCTGATGTTTTTAATAAAAGCGAAGCATCAAAGATGTTTAGTTTAATTACTTTTGGCGAAAGCAATTTCTGTGATTATGATTTAAATACTATACTTGCAACATTTAAAGAAGCTAAAGTGGAGATTGAGAAATAGTTTATAATACATATGCAACAATTCAAAATTAAGAGAGGCTTAAAAGCTCTCTCTTTTTTATTTTTTTGTAACACATCAGCTGTAGTTAACATAAGATATAGAAAGACGGTTGCACATTGAAAGGGGAGAGAGTGATGTCAAAATTTGGAGGGTTGTCGGCGAACAGCTTATCAGCATTACTTTCAAATTATATTGGAGAGACTGTTACCATATTCACTAAAAGCGGAGGAGAGTCGGGAGCAGGTTTTACCGGAGTAATTCTTTCCGTTAACGACTGTTTTGTAAGACTGATAACAAGAATCGGTCCGCCTCCGGGATGTGCTTTAGGTAACGCATGTACAGGATTTAATGTGGGAAATCAATACGGAGGAGGCATTGCACCTTCGGGTGGTGGATGCGGCATAAGCGGGGGCTATGCTGCAGGATATGGAAAAGGATACGGCCCGATACTTCCTGCCAATGAAAACGGTGCAATAACTGCCGGCGGATGGAACGGTTATCCTGTATATACAGTCGGTTCGGTAACAGACATACCTATAGAAAACATAGTATCCTTTGTCCATAATGCAGTTTGATATATTAAAAACACCAAATCCGGGAACTTTCCCGGTTTTTTTTATTTATTTTATTCAAATTAATGTTTTAATTATAGTTCAATAGATGAATTTTGACGATAAATGATAGTAGTAATAAAAAGCAAAAGACAACTACAAATTTGTTGATTTTGATACCAAAGGAGGCAAAATTATGAAAAGTGTTTTTAATAAATTTAAGGGAAGTATTGCCAGAATTGTTCTGATGTATTTTATTGCTGCAGTTATGATTCTTGGTTTTACGATAAAAGAGAGCAACTCGGTTTATAATAAGAAGATGGCTCAGGGCGAAAGCGTTGTGAGGGAAACTCAAGATATAATTATAGAGCAAATGGATACTATTAATGAACTTTATTCCAAACTGGTAAAATCAAGTATGAATGTTTTGATAAGAACAGGCTTGTCAATTGGAACACCGAATATCAGAGAGGAGATTAGCTTTTCGGGAAAGACTGTTCCCCAATTGTTTTTAGGAGAAGAACCTGTAATTGGAAATTATGAACTGGTGGATAAAATAGCCGGTGAAACCGGAGGAACTGCGACTATTTTTGCCAAGGCCAAGAGCGGAGAATTTGTCAGGATAAGTACAAATGTAAAGCAGGAGGACGGTTCAAGGGCAATAGGTACTGTATTGGACCAAAATGGACAGGCCTTTGAAAATATAGTCAACAGAAAGCCTTTCTACGGAATGGTTGATATACTGGGCAAGCAATATTTTACAGGCTATGAACCGATGTATGATTCCAACAGTGAAATTATCGGAATATGGTATGTGGGTTTTCCGGCGGACCAGATGCAGGTGTTGTCAAAAATTATACAAGGCAAAAAGCAATTTGAAAACGATTGCTACATAATTATGGACATGAATGAAACAGTAGTGGCAAAATCGGGAGATATGAAAGATGAGGAAATATTTAGCGTGCTTAAGGGAGACAAGAATACAAAAGAGTGGAGTATAATAGAAAAAGAGTATGAACCTTGGGGATACAAGGTAATATCGCTAATAAAAAAATCTGATGTTGACGGTGTGGCAAGAAAAGAGCAGATGCAAATTGTCATTAACATTGCATTAGTATTTTTAATTTTCAGTTTTTTCATGCTCTTCTTTTTAGCTTCGACAAGAAAATTAAACAAAAAAATATTGGCTTTGGCTCAAAACCTCTATGAATCCAGCCGCTTAATATTGTCCACATCATCCCAACTTGCAATGACGAGTCAGCAATTGGCGGAAGGAAGTGCCGAGCAGGCGGCGGCAATTGAACAGACCTCTGCAACAATGCAGGAGAACTCAACCATGATAAAACAGAATGCCGAAAACACAAAGACAGCATCGGCTTTGTCCGAAAAAACCGCACGGGCGTCGGATGAAGGGTATAAACATATGATAGATATGAACAATTCGATGAATGAAATTAAAAAATCCAGTGATGAAATGGCAAAAATAATAAGAGTTATAGATGATATAGCTTTTCAGACCAATATTTTAGCTTTAAATGCCGCTGTTGAGGCTGCAAGGGCGGGAAGTGCCGGAGCAGGATTTGCGGTTGTTGCCGAAGAAGTCAGAAATCTGGCGCAAAGAAGTGCCAAAGCAGCAAAAGATACTGCGGAAATAATTGAGAAAAATATTTCTCTGTCCGCCAAGGGAGTGGAAATTAGTGCACTGGTTGGCAATTCATTCAAAGAGATAAACGAAAATGCGGAAAAAGTCAGCAACCTTGTAGCGGAAATATCCGTTGCAAGCGATGAACAGGCAAACGGGGCCGAGCAATTTGCCCAGTCTATAATTCAGATGGAACAGGTGGTACAGCAAAATGCTGCGGCAGCACAGGAAAATTCTGCTTCTGCCCAGGAATTGGAGGCTCAGGCGGAAAAAATATTGCGTATGGTTTCAGAGCTTAATATTTTGGTAAAAGGCAAAGACAACGGCATGGGAAATAAAACTAATAATGTCAAGGCAGATATCGATTTTGAAAGGCTAGTGTGATTTGAAATTAAATATTGTTATGTGCAAAGGAAATAATCTTATCTACGGGAATCACGGCAAATGCTCCGGCATTGTAAAGAGGGATGCTTGGGGGATGAAAGTGCCCGATTCCGCATGGAAAATCAGGATGGGTAATGCAAAGATTATTCAATGAGCATGCCGGTGGCGGGGCTATGGATATAACCAGCTCTATGTACACTTCATTTGCGAACAAAAGTATTCCTGTAAAACCGGCTCCTGAGATTCCTCCCGATTCAACAAAAACGGTTACTGTTTCACCTATGTAATTTGCCATATGGGCTGAAAAACGTGCATTTTCTGATAATAATGGATTTTTAATAGAAGGAATTGCTTCACAATCAGGCTTTGGCCTGATTTCTTTTATTTTGTTCTTTTTTCTTCTTGGTCTTCTTAAAAAAAACATCCAATATTCCTCCCGGTAGCAATATTTTAAACTCAAAGGATATGTTCAATAATGTGTTTTTTATATAGCGGTATATTTTGACCTTAATATATCATAGCTTTATATTCATAAAATGGTTACCGGTTTCCTATGGAAAATTCAAATGATGCACCGATTGCAAGAGATATTAATGTGCTTTGGGTAAAAAAATATAAGGTGACATTTTAAACGACATTTTCCTTTAAAGGGAATAGGTTTATAATACTTATACAGATTAATGGTATTATATTCTTCAAATTAAATAAAATGCCAATTTGATTTAATTGGTAATTGTGATATAATAATGTATATCATAATACATTTTGAAGGCTAACTTATGGATTTAAAACAAAAAGCACTTAAAGCAAAAGTATACGGAGAAAATTCCTCATATAGAAAAATTATTTGCATTTGTTGCAGATGCGAGATTATCAATTAGTAAAATTTATTGGAAAGGAAATTAAATTATGGATAGAACAATTAATACAAAATTTTTTACATTTAGACAAAATAATTCAGGAGGATATTTTATAATTAATGATTATGTTGCAAGATTTGTGATTATTGAGGCAAGAGATGCAAATGAAGCAATTAGTAAAGCAATAAAGATAACCAAAAATTATTCACAATCTTGTCCTTGTTGCGGCAAAAGATGGAATCTAAGGGTAAATGATAACGATGGCACGGATGAACCAATGGTATTTAATACAAAAATAAAGGAAAAAGAGCACAAAAGTGATTTTGGTTGCGAAACTATTATTTATTATTATAATGGGCAAAAAGAAAAATTATGGTATAAATCTGGAAATTAATACGAAATGTATAAAATTAACTTTTGAAAATGTCTAAAATTTTGTGTATAAGAAAGGTAATTTCCTTCTTGGCAAGAATTACAAAATAAAATCTAAGGAGCAGATTCTTTATTTTCTTATATATAAAGTTTTAGACATTCTCTAAGGTTATTCAACTAACTTCTGATAGAATCAATATATAAAAAAAGATGGCCTTAACAGGCTATCTTTTTTTATATATAGGACGCAAGGTATAGAATTTTTAACTAAATGTGTGTCTGAAAATATAGGACGTTTTGCAATAACTTTGATATTGTAAATTCACAAAATTATAGTTATAAATTATGAAATAAAGAAAACAAATTTTTAAAAAAGATGTAGAATTTGTACAGGTTGTGGTATAATTATGTGGCGATATTTGGATATAGGGTTGAAAGGTTGTGGGGAGAGATGCTCTCGAAAATAAAAAGTATGGGCTTAATGGGGATAGATGGATATGTTGTGATTGTTGAAACGGATATAAGCAATGGGATTCCGTCTTTTGACATGGTAGGGCTCGGGGATACTGCTGTGAAGGAATCGAAGGAGAGAGTTCGCGCTGCTATAAAAAATGCAGGTTTTGAATTTCCGATAAAGAGAATTACAGTTAATCTTGCACCTGCCGACAAGAAAAAAGAAGGCTCTGCTTTTGACCTGCCGATAGCTTTGGGAATATTGACGGCAACGGAACAGATAAACGCCAATAATCTTGACAGGTATGCTTTTTTAGGAGAGCTTTCTTTGGACGGTGAAATAAAATCTGTAAAGGGTATTCTTCCCATGGTTTTGTGTGCTAAGAAAAACGGTGTGGAAAACATAGTTTTACCCGTGGATAATGCGGATGAGGCGGCGGTTGTAAAGGATATTAATGTGCTTCCGGCAAAAAATATAAGGGATGTTGTGAACCATTTGAACGGAGCTGTGGAGATTGAGAGACATAAAGTAGATATTGAATCGATTTTTAGAAGCAGCCTCGTCTATGATGTGGATTTTTCGGATGTAAAGGGGCAGGAGACTGTCAAGAGAGCTCTTGAAGTTGCAGCCAGCGGCGGGCACAACTGCATCATGATAGGTTCTCCGGGATGTGGCAAGACAATGATTGCTAAAAGGCTTCCTACAATTCTTCCTCTAATGACGTTTGAAGAAGCTCTGGAAGTTACAAAAATTCATAGCATTGCCGGGACTTTGCCTAAAAATACTTCCCTTATTACCCAAAGGCCTTTTCGGGCACCACACCATACGATATCGAATGTTAGCTTGATAGGAGGAGGAAAAATACCGAAACCCGGCGAAATCAGCCTTGCCCATTACGGCGTACTGTTTTTGGATGAGCTTCCGGAGTTTAACAAAGATGCCCTGGAGGTGCTAAGGCAGCCTCTGGAAGATGGAGTGGTGACCATTTCGAGAATTAATGCCACTTTGACCTATCCTGCAAGGACTACATTAATATGTGCTGCAAATCCGTGCAAATGCGGAAATTACCTTGATAATGAAAAAGAGTGCACCTGCAGTCCGAAGCAGATTCAGCAGTACTTTGGAAAAATCTCAGGTCCCCTTTTGGACCGAATAGATTTGCACATTGAAGTTGCATCGGTAAAATACAAGGACTTAGAAAGTCAGGAGGAAGGAGAATGTTCAAGCGTTATTAGGGAAAGGGTAAATCGAACGAGAAAAATACAGCAGGAAAGGTATAAAGGGCTTGGCATTTTTTCAAACGCAGAGCTCACACCTTCACTTATCAATAAATTTTGCAGGCTGGATGAAAATTGCAAAGGAATTTTGCGAAATGCTTTTGACAAGTTAGGGCTTAGCGCAAGGGCGCATAACAGAATACTAAAAGTTGCCCGTACCATAGCAGACATGGAGGAAAGCGAGGATATAAAAGCGAATCATTTGTTGGAAGCAATACAGTACAGGAGCTTAGACAGGAGAAAATGGTTGGATGGTTGAATATATAAGATATAATGAGCATTCCTGTAATGAAACAAAATGATCTTTGAAAAAGAAGATGCCAGGCTG
>NZ_DAORXT010000054.1:0-19977 GCF_035371925.1 Acetivibrio sp.
TCAACTTCACATCCCTTCAAACGTAGTATATGTCTTAGCAATTTGTTGTATGCAGCAAGCAATATATACAATCTATGGGATAATTTTCTTGAATTTTGGCACTTTATTATCAAATTGCAACCTGTCATATTATTACCCAAACATTCATACATATTTTTATAGTATATTATATGCAGATAAATATAGTAAGTTACAAAAGGAACTAAAAGGTCTTAGCCTAAATTCATGCTGTTTTAATCCGTAAGAAGCGGTATTATCGTACCTATGTCCACTACAGATTCATCCGCCAAAGATACTGCCTCAACACCTTTTTTCAAAAGAAAATCCTCTATAATTTTATAGGATTTAAGCTTTCGCACATCGCCCGAAACAGCCCACTTTCCCTTGTCAATAAGGCCTGTACATCCTCCTATGAATCCGTTTTCAAATCCAGGAAGCAATATTTTATCCTCTTCCACAACCAGCACGTCAACACCTTTTTTCTCAGCCGCTTTCGCAATTCCCCTGTCCATGGTTATTATGGAATTTTCGTCTACAACAGATATTGCGCATTTGGCATACCCCTGGTTGATATGTACCAGTTCTATGTCCATTTTGAAAAAGTTTTCCTTAAGAACTTTATCGGTATATTTTGTGTTATGGAACACAAGATTTCCAACTCTGGCTGCATTATAGCGGACACTGCCGGGATACTTCGAATAAAGCTCCGTCTCCCCCTTTACAAGCAAAAATCCCCGGTCTAAAAGTGCACGAAGAACTTTTTCAGATGCTCCGGGAGCATACACAATCCTTCTTTCTCCCAAATGATGAAATACTGCATCGGGATGAAAGGAAATGGCCGGGTAAAGTGCCAAATGGGGCTCTGTCTTAATCAGCTCAATACCCATCTTGCAAAATCCTGCCTCCAAAGACGGGCTGATTCTTCCGTCCACCATGGCAAGCCGGACTCTTCTTTCGGGTATGTTGGGCACATTTATGAAATTCATAACCTCACCTGTTTTATTATTCCTTAAAAATTCTTTTACATACACAACATAAAATTATAATAAAAAGATATCACAATTGATTTTTAATTTTCATAAATATAAAATAGCTTAAATTATTATCGATCTTACATAAAATTATATACTATTTCAGACAAACATAGCGTAAAATATATTGTTAACAATTACTCGCTTTTTTGCCGGATTCTTCGCTACTAACTGCCGGTAAATAAAAAAACCGGCGGTTATTTAGATAGACCGCACCTTTTTAAAAAGGTGCGGATTTTATTTTAAGCATTAATAATTAATACTTTTATGGGCACAATATTAACAAACCTGTTTTATTGATTGCAACCGACTTAGCAATACTCTTTCTAACGGGAGTGATATCATGACAACTATCAACTGTTCGTCAAATTGCGTTCACCAGCAGGATGGCAAGTGTACGCTTGATAGTGTCACCAAAAACTCAGATTCAGCCTCCCCTGATTGCGCTTTCTTTGAAGAGAAAGTGCCAAAACAAGCTGTTAAAAAAGTCACAGTATACACCTGACCAAAAAGCAAAGGGGCCTTATGCCCCTTAAGCTTTTATTGACCATATCTTTAAATGTCAAGTATTCTCAATATTTTCACGCTTGCACCTGCCCGAAAAATGATATATATTAAAATTCAGGTGATTAAAATGTATACTGATGAAATTAAAAGAACATCATCCACTTTAATTAATGAAATAATTTCTATAAGAAGGGATATTCACCGAAATCCCGAGCTGGGATTTCACGAGTGCAGAACCTCTGCCATTGTATCGGACTTTTTAAAAAATCTTGGTTTCAAAGTTTATACAAACATCGCCAAAACCGGAGTTGTCGGTGTCCTGGAAGGCAAAAATCCCGGCAAGACAATTGCAATAAGGGCCGACATGGATGCACTGCCCATAGCCGAGGAAAATGATTTTGAGTACGCATCCCAAATCAAAAACGTCATGCATGCCTGCGGCCATGATGCCCATACAGCCATAGCATTGGGAGCGGCAAAGATACTTTCAGGCTTTAGGGACAAAATATCCGGCAATGTCAAATTTATTTTCCAGCCCGCAGAAGAAGGGCTTGGTGGAGCTGCTTTAATGATTGATGAAGGTGTACTCGAAAATCCTTCCGCCGATGCTATAATTGCTCTTCATGTTTCTCCGCTTTTAAAATCAGGAGAGATTTCAATCGGTACAGGACCGGTAATGGCTTCACCTGCCGAATTTGACATAGCTATCTACGGCAAGGGCGGTCATGCAGCCCAGCCTAATAAATCCGTAAACCCGATATCCATAGGTGTTAGTATTATAAACATGTTTTCCTCCATTATTCCAAAAACCATAAGTCCCTTTGAAAGTGCCGTCCTGTCCGTAACATCCTTTGAAGCAGGCAATACCTATAATGTCATTCCTTCACAGGCTGTTATCAAAGGTACCGTCAGGGCTTTCGACCGGGAAACCCACAATAAGATATACAATAAAATGCACTCTGTAGTTGCCTCATTAACATCCTTAGAGGGAGCAGATTTTTCTTTTGACTACAATCTTGGCTATCCTCCGGTCATAAATAATGGAGAAATTGCAAAGCTTATTGCGAATGCTTCGAAAAAAATTATCGGAGAAGGCAATGTGAAGGAAAATCCTGAGCCTTCCATGCTTGCGGAAGATTTTTCCTATTATGCTTTAAAAGTTCCCGGAGCCATTTTCAATCTGGGCTGCGGCAATCCTTGCGATGAAAGCTTCGAAAACCTTCACTCCGCCAGATTCAAGCTGGATGAGAGCTGCATAAGCATTGGAATGGAAATATTATCCCAGTGTGTACTGGACTTTCTGAGATAATTTTTTCTTTTTTTTTACTTTTCTTCCAATTCATATTTTGCTATGAATTTTTAATTTTTCGACGGTAATAATACAGATATAAAAAATTTAATAAAAAGTTTAATTCGAAAAAGGAGTTGTAATTATGGATAGGACACCTTTGGATAGAGTGGCTCTGGTTGTAGTTATAATCGGAGCGCTAAACTGGCTTTTAGTAGGACTGTTTAACTACAACCTTGTGGCAGATTTGTTCGGTGTAAACTCACTTATTTCAAGAACCATATATACTATAGTAGGTATTGCCGGACTTTACAGCATAAGCTTGCTGTTTAGAGAATCGGCCCGCGTTGAGGACAAAGCCTAAACCTAAAAAAACCGGGTGCCTTAAACTTTTTTAAACAGGCACCCGGTTTTTCAATTATTCCCTCGTGATAGTTAAAAATCTACCTACTTAGCTTATATTTTTAATTTCCACTTCATCCGAAACAAGAACAACTTTAATACTCAGACACTTGTCTGCATCAACGGAAACATCATATGTTTTAACTCCAAACTTCTCAATACTCTTGTCGATCTCATTCTTTATCTGATTCTCAAGAATATCGTAAACCATATTGCTCAAACTTATCCTCTCCCTTCCTCAACGCATATAATAATATCAAAAAATTTTTATCTTGTTAATACTTATGGGAAATTAACTTTGAAACTTATATTCTTAAAAAGCCTTAAACCCTACAACCAAGCCTTTTTTTGCAAAATAATTTTTTATAATCACAAATAAAACACCTTCCTGTATTTCTCATTGATACAGGAAGGTGTTTTGTCATTTACGCTTTGAAATCTCTACTCTTCTCCATCCCAATTATGATAAACATTCTGGACATCATCCAAATCCTCAAGGTTTTCAATCAGCTTATTCATAAATTCAATATGCTTCGGATCGGTGAGTGCGGTCATGGTCTGGGGAACCATTTCAACTTCAGCTTCAACGAACTCATAACCTTCTTGTTCGAGGCCTTCCCTCACTTTTGAGAAATCTTCCGGTGCAGTAATTATTTCGAAATACTCATCCTCAGTGGTAAAGTCCTCCGCTCCAAGGTCCAAGGCTTTCATCATAAGATCGTCTTCATTGGTTTTGTCACTCTTTTCAATCAGTATTACACCTTTCTTGTCGAACATAAAGGACACACAGCCCGTTGTGCCGAGATTGCCCCCGAATTTGTCAAACAAATGCCTTACTTCACCTGCTGTCCTGTTTCTGTTATCCGTCATGGCTTCAACAATAACAGCCACGCCACCAGGGCCATAGCCTTCATATACAACCTCTTCATAATTGGTTGAATCAATTTCTCCCGCCGCCTTTTTTATACTCCTCATGATGGTGTCATTGGGCATATTGGCAGCTTTCGCCTTTGCAATAACATCTTTCAGCTTTGAATTTGACTCCGGATCCGGCCCGCCTTGTTTTACAACTATGGCTATTTCCCTTCCGAGCTTTGTAAACATTTTCCCTTTCTGAGCATCTGTTTTTTGCTTCTTATGCTTTATATTGGCCCATTTCGAATGCCCCGACATAAAATACCTCCTTAACGATATATAAAACTTATATAAAATGAATAGCTATATATGAGCATACAATTCCGTCCTTTATAAATTATAATATTAAAAGGTCATTTTATAAAGATTTTCCGATTCAATTACAAGTTTTTTTGTCATGAATCCCAAAAATGTATTTACATATTTGATTTTATTGTATAAAATAGGTATGACATTTTATGTATATAACTCTATATTATTCTATGTATGTATACTTATATTATAAGGCAAGGGTTGATACTATGAACAGTAAACCTTATTTTGGTATGTATACCAGAATTATAATATATTTAATGTTTGCACATTTGATTATTGCAGGCATTAGTTTTATCTCATTCATGTACAGATTAACCAGCCAAACTCCTGCAGATAGTTGCGCCTTACTTGACTTGCTTTTGTATCAAACCATTTTCCTCCTGATGATGGAGGTACTGATTATTGCCGCCATTATGTCTGTTATGGTATACGCCAACAGGAAATCCGGCAATCTTACTTCACAGCATACTGCAGATATTGAGAATTTAATAACGCAGCATCAACGTGAGCTTGAAGAAAAAAATGAAATAATTCAAAACCTTACCTCACTTTATGAAAAAACTATAAGATCAAGCAGTCAAAAATCGGAGTTTTTCTATAATGTGTCCCACGAGTTGAAAACTCCCTTAAGCGTCATCCTTGGAGCCATACAGCTTATCAGCCAAAAATATCCCCTTGACGAAAAAGACCGGAGAAAATCAACCCGGCACTTGATTACAATAAAGCAAAACTGCTACAGGCTTTTAAGGTTGATAAACAATATTCTGGATATCAGCCGGATTGATTCGGGCTACATTAAAACAAACCTGGTAAACTGCAACATTGTATATCTTGTAGAAGATATAACCAGCTCCGTAATCCCCTATGTGGAGCAAAAAGGTTTGTCCCTGGAGTTCGACACCCTCGATGAGGAAATCATAACCGCAGTGGATGTTGACAAGATTGAAAGAATAATTCTAAATCTTTTATCCAATGCTGTCAAATTTACCAATCCCGGAGGAAAAATCTTCGTAAAAGTAGCCAAAAAGTTCAACAACGTCATCATTAAAGTCAAAGATACAGGCATCGGAATACCTAAAAATATGCAGGCTGCCATTTTTGAACGTTATCGGCAGGTGCAAAACGATCTAACCTCGGAAATTGACGGAAGCGGCATAGGTCTTTCCATTGTAAAGTCCTTCGTTTCCCTTCATAATGGGGTTATAAAGGTAAAAAGCAAAGAAAACAAAGGCAGCGAATTTATAATATCACTTCCCATACACCTTTGCGAAGAAAATCAATGGCACGATTCAAATTGTCAAAATTCCCAAAGCAAAATAATTGAGGCTATTAATATCGAGTTTTCCGATATATATTCAATAGCCCCTTGAAATTCAAATCTTCCGCCCTATATAATTTAAACCACAGGAATTTAAAATCTTGTTATTTCTTTTATTAGCTCAATGCTACGAGGACACACGCTTGAACAGCATTTAGTCCCTTGCTCTCAATAAGCTCCATAATTTCTTTGCTGTGGGTCCCCGGCTGAAGCCAAACATTTTGCACCCCAAGCTTTGAAGCCTCCTCTATAACCTTCATCCCATGCTTGGGCGCAACCACCATGTCAATAACCTCCGGCACTTCCGGCAGAGATGACAAATCACTGTAGCACTTGTCCCCATCAATAATTTCATAGTTGGGATTTACGGGATATACTTTATATCCCTTTGATTTAAGCTTTTTATAAATCTTGTTTCCAAATTTCTCGGGATTGTCGCTGGCGCCTACAACGGCCCATACTTTTTTCTCCAACATTTTTTCCTCAAGCATAGCCCATCCTCCTCAATCTATACTATAATTTTCCCTTGGGAGTCCAGCGTGATGTAGCAGCTGTCCCCTTTTTGGACAATCGCTCTTGCATTTGTTGCTTCATTTATCATATCAATAAAGGCTTCAACATCATCTTTCGGAACAAATACTATTATCTCCACATCCTGCTCATATATTACATCTTTTATGGTAAATCCTTCAGAAATAAGGATGTTCTGAACCTTCCCGAACAAAGTGTACTCCAGAACTATACTTACCTGTGTGCAAAGCTTTTTTGTCACAATTTGGGCTGCTTCTATACCCATTGAAGCACTTTTGCCGTATGCCCGTATAAGTCCCGCAGCGCCAAGCAAAGTACCTCCAAAATACCTTGTCACAACAACTACCAAGTCCCGAAGCCCCATTTTCTTTATGACTTCAAGCACGGGAAGTCCGGCAGTCCCCGAAGGTTCACCGTCATCGCTGAACTTCTGTATAATATTCTTTCCACCAATATAGTAGGCGTAAACATTATGTGTGGCATCCCAGTACTTTGATTTTAATTCTTCAACAAACTCCACCGCTTCCTCTTCGGTTGATACCGGCTTGACCGATGCTATAAATCTGGATTTCTTCTCTTCAATTTCATACACCGCATGGTTTAGCACTGTTTTATATTCCTTATCCAACATTAACCACCTTTTTGCTTTGATTATTTTACTTTCAAATTTTTTTGTTGCCTATATTTTAACATTATATTGCCTCTTACTCTATAGTTTTTCGATAGTAGTAGAAAAATGCACATAAAATGAGGTATAATATTATCAAGATGATAGCAATGACGACATGCTGTTGGGGAGGAATATATTATGAAAATTGTTAAGGAAATTTTAAGCTGGACTGGCCATATTCTTCTAGCCATTGTTTTTGGCCTTTCGATTACAATTTTTGTTCTGCAGCCAACCATGGTCCAGGGAATTTCCATGGAGTCCACTTTGCATAACAATGACAGGGTATTGGTAAACAAGCTGATTCACACATTGGGATTTGAGCCTGATTACGGCGACATTGTAATCATAGACAAACGGATAGACAGACCTCGCTCCGTTGCCGATGATATATTGGACAGTCTCAGGTACAATGCCATTTCCTATCATTTAAATAAAAATGTGGATGAGATTTTTTGGATTAAGAGGGTTATCGGCAAAGCCGGTGACAGACTTGAATTTAAAGACGGCAAGGTTTACAGAAACGGGACCCTTCTGGATGAGCCCTATATAAAGGAGCCCATGCTTTATACTTCCGATGACGTAATAATCGTGCCGGAAGGACATGTCTTCGTAATGGGGGACAACAGAAACAACAGTTATGACAGCAGAATGGTCGGACCTATTCCCGTCGACCACGTAATAGGTAAATATATTTTCAAATTTTAACTTTTTGTGAAGGGGCATTCACCCCTTCACTTTTTATGTTGTTATATTTTCGCTTCCCATATTTATGTTTTCAATTTATGCTCTTAATTTAAAGCGTACTGTATATTCTGTTCTTTATCCTCTTCCTTGTTCTTTTCAAATTCGCGGTATTTTTTATATGACAGGCTGACTAGAGACTTGTCATGGCCCGAATTAATAAGATTCATGGCTTCGTCAACTCTAACAAAGTCCATGAATCTGGAGCTACCCTTTTTTATTTTATTTTCTTCGTTAAGGGATTTCATAATATACCATGTAGTTTTGTTGCAAAAGGGTTTTTTATGCGTTGTAGATGAGAATTCGTAATTTGTTTGTCCTGCTGTGAATACAATTTCGGTGGCTATACCGGATTCTTCTCTGATTTTTCTGACTGCTGCTTCACTCGAAAGTTCTCCATCGTGCATTATTCCTCTCGGGAGCACCCATTCGTCCTTCTCATTTTTAAGAAGAAGGACTTTGTCTCCCGAGAACACCACTCCGCCTGCAAAGTTCCTCATCAGCATGATAAAAACCCCTTTCATGATTTAATTTATATATAAATCTTATATATTTAGAAAAATTTTCATAGTATATATATATATATTATAATGCTTCAATGGTAGTCTTTATTCTAGCTGTGAGGAAATTATAAAGTTTATTTCCCGGCCCAAGCCCGGTATTTTCAGCGCATATATGTCTTAATAGGCTCTAATTTCCGCTTTTTAATCAAAGCTTTCACCTCTGTCCCCGATTCACCGTGAATTTGCTCAAGTACCTTTCCGTTTTGATAGATATAGGATATGACCCATCCGTCGCTATAGGGTATAAAAAGCCTTACCTCTTTTTCGTCCTCGGGCAGCATCTCTCCAATTCCCTGGAGCATATCATCAATTCCTTCTCCTGTAGTAGCAGATATTTCAAATATCCTTCCCTTTGGATTTAATATTGCAAGTCTCGGCATACCCTTTACCATATCTATCTTGTTTAGCGCCATGATAACAGGTTTGTTTGCCGTCCCCAGGCTCTCAAGAATGCTGTTTACGACTTTTACCTGCTCCTCCGCCTCTTCATTGGAAGCATCCACCACATGAATCAGCATATCCGCATACACTGCTTCCTCAAGGGTTGATTTAAACGCCTCCACCAAATCATGGGGAAGCTTTCTTATAAACCCTACGGTGTCAATGAGAAGCACTTCTCTTCCGTCCGGAAGAGAAAAACTTCTTGTCGTGGGGTCAAGGGTCGCAAAGAGCTTGTTTTCTGCCAAGACATCGCTTTCACACAATCTGTTCATAAGGGTGGATTTGCCTGCATTTGTATAGCCCACCAGCGCAATAGTGGGTATGGCATTTCTTTTCCGGCTTTCCCGAAGAGAATTCCTTCTCCTTTCCACATCCTTGAGCTGTGCCTCAAGAAAGCTTATTCTCTTCTTTATATGCCTTCTGTCAACCTCCAGCTTCTTCTCTCCGGTCCTCTTGTTCCTATACCTCCTCCCAGCCTTGAAAGCTGAGTTCCAAGACCTATAAGCCTTGACACCCTGTATTTTAGCTGCGCCAGCTCCACCTGAAGCTTTCCTTCCCGGGAACGGGCTCTTTTGGCAAATATGTCGAGAATTAAAGTGGTCCTGTCTATGACCTTTATTCCCGTCACTTCTTCAATGTTCCTTACCTGGGCACCCGACAGTTCATCGTCGAAAATTATCAGGTTGGCATCAAGAGCCTGGCACATAAGGGAGAGCTCTTCCACTTTTCCCCTTCCGATAAAAAAAGCAGGGTCCTTGGCAGGCCTTCTCTGAATTATTTTCTCCAAAACAACCGCTCCGGCAGTACGGGCCAGTTCTTCCAGCTCGTCCAATGACCGCTCTCCTTCGCTTCTGCCTCCCACAAGGACCTTTGACGATGCCTCAATCCCAACCAGTATTGCCCTTTCATCATCATTTTCATTTACGTACACCGCCGTACTTTTAATCTTATCCGCCTCAAATACCACATCCCACAGATGATTTATCCTTCTGTCATCCTCGCCAAAGGGTCCGTATACAGCGGATTTGCCCAAATTCCCATTTTCATCCCTCACCGGCAAAGCCGCATATATTTCCGTTACCTGTCCGTTTTTCACCCCGATTGCCACCATGGCATCCAGTCTCATTTTCACCAAAGAGTTTATATCCACCAGGGAAACCATTCCTTCACCGTTGGGATGGGTATGGATGCATCTTATCCCCAAAAGATGGGCTAAGTCCCTTCTTCCTTCCATTTCCGGAAGAGATACCGTGCTGCTGTCTCCCACACTCACATCAATTATGTTTCCCTTTCTGTTTATATGCACCGCTATCTCACGGTTGATTTTTCCCGTAAGTTCTGCCATTTTGGCTGCAAGACCCGACGGCAGAAATTCATCCCTTGAGCCCTGTATCTCAAACAGCTCCTCTATTTCTTTCAAAACCGATTCTTTTAATGATTCTATATTGCCATTTATATTAATAACTGCCCACCCCAGTTCTTTTTTGTTTAGTGTTTGAAGTATTGTTTTTTAGATACCTCGGCTTAAAAAAATCTTTCTGCTTAAGAAAAATTTTCTTATCTCATTATATTCTCTTTTGGATTGTTTCCTCCTCCATATTATTTTGCCATATCCTCAAACTTTTATCTGTTTTCGGTTTCCACAAACCATTTTTCATCATCAAAAAACAGGTATATTTCTTTTCCCCTCACTCTGCATTTGTATCTTATTCCTCTTCCTCCCGCCTTTAAAGATGCCGCTTTTGTTATATCCAGAACCCTGTCCACCTGAAACTTTCGTCCGTCGTCCCATACTATTTCCAGAGGAATCTTGTTACCTTCTTTTGTAAACTTCACAATAGCATCCACAAATACCTTTCCCACAGAATACCACTTCCTTGACAGATTACTTTCTTCTGGAATATCCTACCGGAAAAACGACGTTCTCATGAGCAGGATCGGCATTAAGCTTCTCGTCTTGAAGCAAAATCCCCCTTTTCACCGAATAATGTCCGAATCTCTCCCTGACTCTGTCCACACATTCATCAATCATCTCAAGCTTTTGTCTTTTGGCATCATCCAAAAACAACGACATCTGCGTACAGGTATCCGCCTCAACCAAATCCGTCACTCTGACCCCCAAAGCTCTTATATTCTGTGACCAATCCCAGGACTTCAAAAATATTTCATATGCTTTTTGAGCAATTTCTGATGTAATAAAGGTATGAAAATCAAGCTTGCCCTGCCTCTCCAAGGTCTGAAGCTCCGGATCCTTCAGGCTTATCTGTACTGTCCTTCCTTTAAGATTGTGACTTCTAAGCCTTTCTCCCACACTTTCGGAGAGCACATATATCAGGATCCGGACGTCTTCATTGTTTATAAGGTCCCTTGGAGTAGTGAGGGAATTACCTATGCTCTTTATCGCCATTTCACAATTATTCTTTGCAACAGAACCGGTGTCATAACCGTTTGCAAAGCTCCACAGGGTATATCCCCATTTTCCCAATTGCTTTACAAGAAACTCCGGATGGCAATTTGCCAAATCCCCAATGGTAAAAACAGCTAAATTGTTAAGTCTCCTTTTTGTTGAATTTCCCACATAGAGAAGAGCTTCCACCGGAAGTCCCCATATTTTCTCTTTAAAATTGTCCTCGGTAATAACCGTTACCGCGTCCGGCTTTTTCATATCGGAGCCAAGCTTTGCAAATATTTTATTATAGCTTACTCCTATGGAAACCGTAACCCCCAGCTCCCTTTTTATTCTCTCCCTTATCTCATTGGCAATTTTCACTCCGTCTCCAAAAAGCAAGGTACTTTCGCTGACATCCAGCCAGCACTCGTCGAGTCCAAAGGACTCTACTCTGTCGGTATAATACTCGTAAATTTGCCGGGCATATTTTGAAAATTTGTAATACAAAGGATGGTTGGCTTTTACCGTAACCAGCCCGGGACATTTACCTTTAGCCTCCCATACGGTCTCGCCCGTCTTTACATTGTATTTCTTTGCCAGTTCGTTTTTGGCAAGCACGATGCCATGCCTGTCTTCCACCGAGCCGCACACTGCAACAGGCTTTTGGCGAAGCTCGGGATTGTATAAGCATTCCACACTGGCATAGAAATTATTAAGATCGCAATGAAGAATTACTCTCTTCATTTTAATTTCACCTTCTTACATCGAACATTTGTTCGTACTTATATTATAAGCCAATCATTTCTAATTGTAAAGACCGTTGTGAATTTACAAAGACACATAGCTTAAAAAATGCAGAAACACTAGATATTCCTACAATATACATTATGCAAACGTTTATGAATAGCAAAACTTCACCCAAAATTGTTTTGAAAAAACCCTAAGTTTCAATTGCTCTTTTCCGAATAATATTATGTAAGTCAAAAATATATCCAGTACGAAAAACAAATTTATTTACGCAAGTCCCACAATTGTCGGGGGAAACATACAAATCCCATCTTTTTATGTTCTCCCGGCACAATTAAAAACTCATACACTGCAAAAAGCTCAAAGACTTCCCCTGGTCTTTGAGCTTTTTTGCAAACTTTTTTATTTTATTTTTATTACTCCCTCACTCCGGTGGATCCGAATCCGCCTCCGCGGTCAATACCTATTTCCTTTACCGAGTCCACTACTTTAAACTGAATTCGCGGGACGCGCTGCAGAACAATCTGTGCAATTCTGTCCCCCTTGCAAATCTTGTACACACCCTGTTTATTACCTTTGCTTCCGATAGTAAACTCAATCGGGTCGGATGAAATTTGCTCATTGGACGCCGGTACCGACGCATTTGTAACGATTATCCCTATCTCATCCCTGTAGCCGCTGTCAATGGTACCCGGCGAATTTGGGATTCTCAGAGGCGTGTTTAACGATATGCCGCTCCTGGGACGAACCTGTATCTCATAGCCCTCGGGAACAGCCATCTTAAGACCTGTCGGAATTATTACCGTTTCCCCGGGTCTTATGACTACATCTTCGGCAGCATAAATATCCATACCGGCATCCCATTGGTTTGCATACTTCGGTATTATTGCTCCTTCCCTGCATATTTCCACATAAACCTCAACATTTTCCGACATTCAATTACCTCCAAACAAAACCTTTTTTTTGCACTAGACACCCCTTGGGAAATGTCCCTTTGTAAAACCCCTGTCCTTTATTTTGTCAATCAATTCCTTATAAGAATCTAAAGCCTTGGAACCTTCATTTAGAATATCACTGTGCATCCTTATTATATCTCTGACCTCATTCGGGCTCTCATCGGTAAAATTAAGCCGTATCATGTCAACGCCCGATGTTTTAATTCTATCAACAGTATCTGAAAGCAGCAATACTTTTGCATTAAAAATCGTACTTCTACAGTCAATCCTGTCGCACAGCACAGGAAATTTCATGTTCATCCTGTCCTCCAGGTAAAAGTTTTTGTCCTTACAAGCCATATTGCATTTGGAGTTCTTACCGAAATTACCCTTTATGCTCCCCACAGGGCAGTACTCGCTGGTCATAAGGGGTATTCTTCCGTATACCAGCACTTCCTGTGTAAATTCCGGAAATTTCTCAAGCGCCTTTATCTGGTTGAGATTGAGCTCCAAAGATATGGTAGCTCCGTCAAACCCCATATCCATAAGGGCCTTTACCGAAAAACTGTTAAATACGTTTAAAGAGTAGTCACCCATTACACAAAGCTCCCCGTACGCTTTGGCATATTGTACCGCCCCGGGATTTCCCAAAAGAATCCCGTCAAATCCCATTTCCACAATATCCTCAAGCCGGGATTTTATCAGTTCGTCATAATTTCCCCTGGTTATTGGAGGAATAAAAACAAACAGCTCTGCATTTTCTTTAAGGCGCAAAATCCTTTCTTTCTTTTTCCCAAGAAGCATGCCAAAAGGAAGGTATATCCTGTCTGCCCCAAGGTTTTCATATTCCAGCCCGTCAATATCTGTGTAAAAACATGCCGAAATTTTTAAATCCTTTTCCCCGTTTCGACTATTTCCCGGGAAATGCAGCATATCTTCCGATTTTTCTTGCAAATTTCCCGGCTTTCTATGGGGATATCTGTCGGACCTCTTTGCTTCCAACTCTTCTAATGCAGAGCGCCGAAGGGTATTGATTTCACTTATGGGCACAGACAAACCCTCACCAACATCGGCGGACAATACTTTAAACTCGAAAGGAGTCTGTCCGGTTTTTGCCGCCTGCCGGACTACCCTTTCTTCGGTAATGGGGCTTGTCAATGCTTTCTCCGGGATATATTGGGATTTAACCTCAACCTCATTTCCCGCATAATCTTTTACAATAATCGACACTGGCTTTCCGCTTGTTATGCTGAGCCTTCCTTCAATGGGAATCTTTCTTTTCGATTTCCCTGTGAAGGATTCTTTTGCAAAGGTATTCAGCTTTTTATCCGATGTCTTGTAGACTCTATTTCCTTTTCCTATTTTGCCTTTGATGCTTCTTACTTCGGCCACCTGCTGCGGATTTGCCTCCGTCACTGTCTTTCCGTTTACCCGGATTGAGGTTACAATTGTCCCCGGGCTTTCATCCTCATTGTTCCACACCTCAATCCCGTCTCCTATGCTTAAAGGCTCCTCAAGCTTTATTTTGACACTCTCCGAAGCCTTGTCATAGGATATTACTTCTCCCAAGTATATTCCCCAGTTTTTAGGCTTCTCAAAACTCATCATATCCCTTCCCGTTTTTCCTTCCAGGTATCCTTTTGAGAAGTCGCCCCGGTTGAATATCTGGGTAAGGTCCTTTATGTCCTTTTCTTCAATATCTGCACCATAGCTGCCGGGCTCTTCCAACAGCCTGTCAAGATATTTTCTGTATACCCTGACCACAGTTGCCACATATTCCGGACTTTTCATCCTGCCTTCAATTTTCAGCGATTTTACGCCCGCCTTTACAAGCTTGTCCAAAATCTCAATTGAGCAAAGGTCTTTGGGGCTTAAAAAATATCCCCTGTCCGTCTTCTTTCCGGACAAAGTTTTTTCCTTGCCGGATTCCAAAAGCCGGTACGGCAGCCTGCATGGCTGGGCACATTTGCCGCGGTTGCCGCTTCTTCCTCCAATAATACTGCTCATAAGGCACTGTCCCGAATAACAAACACACAATGCCCCGTGAACAAACACCTCTATTTCCAGCGAGGTGCTCTTGGCAATATGCTCTATTTCTTCCAAAGACAATTCCCTTGCAAGCACAACCCTTTTAAATCCCAGCTCCTCCATCTGCCTTACGCCTTCCAGGTTATATATTGTCATCTGTGTGCTTGCGTGAAGCGGAAGGTCGGGGAACAGATTTTTTATTAAACCTGCCAAACCAATATCCTGGACTATCACCCCGTCAATACCCGCAAGGTACGACTGCTCCAGTGCTTTTAATGCTTCTTTTATCTCACTGTCGCCTATCAAGGTATTCATGGTCCGGTATACGTTTACATCCCTTGCATGGGCATATTGTACGGCTTCTTTAAAGTTCTCTTCATCAAAATTTGAAGCAAACTGTCTTGCATTAAACAGCTTGCCCCCCATGTATACCGCATCGGCACCGTTTTCAACGGCTGCAACAAAGGCATCCCAGTCTCCGCAGGGGGCAAGCAATTCCGGTTTAAAATCTCCTATCATAGTTCTCCCTTTGAATCAAAAATATTTAATACCGCAGGCATAATGTCTGTCAGCGAATCTATCTTTATCTCCACATTCTTAAGCTTTTTCCCAAGAATAACCGTAGGTACCTTGTTAAACGTATGGGTCTTTACCGTCAAGTCTTCAACATTGCCATGGTCACTGGTAATGAATATAATATCCTCATTCTCGTCATAAAGCTGCAAAAGCTCACCCAAAAAGGCATCAAGAATCTTTAGCTTTTCCATAGCCGTCTCCATTTCCATCTTGTGGCCTACTATATCTGTGACAAAATACTCAAAAAGCGTAAAATCATATTTCCGGCTAAGATTATAAAGCCTTTGCGCCGCTTCCTCCGGAGTAATTAGCTCCTCCACATAACCTTCATTTTTCAAAACCTCTCCGACAATATCATGATACACTCCCTCTCCCAAAATATATTCTTCCACAGTTCTAAGATTTAATCCTGAGGAGAGGGTCATTACCGTTGTGACCGAAGGACGATATTTTCTTTCCTTGGGGTCTTTAATTTTATCGATATAGGCTGTTCTGTAAACATTCGAATTTGTCACCGAAAAGCCTCTGTTTATAAGTTCTTTAAAAAGATTGCGGGAAGCTATTATCTTCTTCAGTGTAATTGTAGGCTGTCCGTGCAAATGTCTTGACAGCACTTTGGACGCATTTTGACCGGTAAATATGGTTGTCTGGCCCGTGGCACTCTGAGGCAGGCCGGGTACATCAAGGCATGCGTCCGTAGGAATTACGTAAGCTTTATTAAGTATATAATTTATATTTTCAAGTTCGGGATTGGCCAGAGGGTTCACCGATGCATCCGCCTTTCCAATACCAAAACCGTCTATGAAGATAAATATCATTCTCATGGTCCGACACCACCCTCAAAAAAGTAAAAGAAGCGCTGTTTACGCTTCCTTGCTGTTTCGGCAGCCAATATATCTAAATTCTGGCCCTGGTCGACTTTTCAAGCGCATTTCGCACTTCATTCAATTCCGCTTCCCTCTTTGCCAGCTCCAATTGATAATGGGTGTTTTTATTGCTTATTACGGCATTTTCATTGGCGAGCCTTTGGTTTTCCCCTTTCAGTCTTTCAATCTCTTCCTTTGCGCTCTTTAATTCCTTGCTCAAGCTGATAACGTTTTCATGTGCCTTGAAATAATCGTCGGCAACATTAATAGCGGTAAGCACCGACGCCATGGAAGTACTGAGTTTGCTGTTCATTCTCATGATTTCGTTCATCTTTTTGTCTATATACAATGCCACCTTCTGTATATACTCCTCGGACTCAACACCAACCAACGTATAATCCTTGCCTGCTATCCTGACATCCACTTTGTTTTTCTCCGCCATACCATCAGCTCCTTTGCACATTGCAAACTCCTGCAACTCATTTTCTCAAAAAAGGACACATTATTATATATTATACAATATTTCGGCACAAAAATCATTGGTTTTTCGTGAATATATTAAGAATTTGCAAAAGAAGCGAAGTATGAGTAATTTTATTTATAAAAAAAGGACCGGCATAAGCCGATCCTTTTCATTCATTTGAATTATTTATATGGTAATTCTTTTATTTCTTTAATAACGTATCTTCTTAATATTGATACGTCTGTTGAGTTAACTCTGCCGTCAACATTTACATCGGCATTCTTCAAGTTGATGGCACTTTCACTTACTTGTTTGAGAACGTATCTCTTCAACAATGAGTAGTCGGTTGAAGTAACCTTTCCGTCATCATTGCAGTCACCGTATAATGCTGTTCCAGGACCATCACCAACATAAGTTCCAGGTTGGTTATATGCCATATCTGGGAAGTATGTTGCCAATACACCCATACCAACTGCGAGGTCAACTTCATGCCAGAAACGGTGATAGTTCAATACAGGAGCTTCGCCTCTCAAGTATGCCTGATATACTTTGTCGTAGTCAGGATCTTGTTTATATTTTGTACGGATATCTATAAATTTCACACCTGGCTGAATCTTGTCGCCGTTTGGCATAGTTCCGCTCCAGCCAGCCGGAACAAATACTTCCTGCTCGAAGAAACGCTTGTAGTCTGAACGTGCTTCTTCAGTAACAACACCTTTTCCTTCTTCGCAGTAGTAGTTGTACCATGCGCGGTTAACCAATTCAGCAGCTACATCTCTTGCTTGTGTATTAAGTTTTCCTTCCCATAATTCTGTAGCTTTAGCATAAGTTGCAAGAGCATTTGCAAGTGAACCTGTAACACCAAGGTCAGTACCATATTCAGTAACTTTTACATGGAGGTTCGGGTTGCCAGTGTATTTTCCGTTCCATGTATCCGGTTGACCTGTCCACTCAAGGTTTCCAGGAATTGCGAATGTTCCATCTTCGTAGAACTTAACTTCGCTTATTACCCAGTCAACCCATTTTTTAGTGAGGTCTTTAAGTCTTGAATCACCAGTTTCGAGGTAGAGATCCATTATACGCTGCATTGACCATGCCTGCATACCAAACCATTGGTTACTTCCAGGGTCAGCATATACAGGGTGTGGAACGTATGCCATGCCATAGAATGTTGATGTGCCTGCAGGATATTTTTCATATCTACCGTTCCATGAGTTGGTTGCTCCACCGGCTATACCACCTTCAGCCGACTGCAGCCATTGATAGAATTCGATCTGTCTGTCCAAACTTGTTGTCCAGTCTTTCTTACTGTTGGATGAATTAGGAACAAATCCGTCTTGTGTTGCAGTTATCCATGCCTGGAATGGGTTCTGGTATCCGAAGTGTACGTGGCTGCATCCAATCTTCCATGCCCATGATGCACCGATTCCGCCACCCCATGAAGTATACCAAGCCATGAGGTAGTGTGCACTGTCATAACCTGTACCAGGAGTCTTGTCCTGTGCACCAATCTTCATGAAGTACTTGTCGAACATGTCATTTCTCATGTAGTCACCCATTTTAGCTGCTTTTGCTACAACAGAAGAAACTTGAGATTGTTTTCCCTGTTCTTTTGCCCATTTGTTTGCCCAGTAAACAGCCTGTATAGCACGGCCTTCTGCGTCAGGAGCGTTGGTATAACGCCACTGTCGTGAATAAGATTTGTCCTTTGTGAACAAATCAAGGAATCCGTTAGGTCCGCCATACTTGAACTCTTCTATTGACGGGTGGGGGATAGTTTCCCATGTAGATTCCTGTTCACCTCTTTGGAAGGTGTTTATATATGTTGCCTTAGTTCCTGAACCATAACCATACCAGTTGTCAACGTCCAACAACCAGTGCATGAGGTACATGTTTGGACCGTATGCAGAGGTAATGTCGTTGTGTACAGGGTCAGTTCCAACTTTTACAGTATCAAACTTCAATTCTGAAGGATAGTATTTTGGATCCTGATATTCGTCAGCATATGTAGCAGGGCTGCTTGGATTATATGATGCCATACCCTGTTGCTGTGTGCTGGCAGGAATTATATGGTCTTCCATTTCACTCCATGCCTTGTCTACTCCGGACCAGTTGCCCGAAAGGTTTCCGTACATTGCTTCAAGCCATACATAGTAACTGAAGGCTTCACTTGTTGAAACGTGACCGTAGTCCGGCGCTTCAACGATCAGTGTTTCAATTGAGTGATAAGGTATTCCCTCTTCGTCGAAATATCCGTTTCTAGGATCTTTAATCATTCCGTAGAATTCAAGGAAAAGATCCTTATAAGATGTTCCAAATTTTGTAGGCGCCTTTGTAGGACCTGCGAATGCTGTAGTAGGTACCATTATGGATACCAGCATCGCAATCGCTAATAAAATAGAGATTTTTTTGCTTTTTACCATTCTCTCCATCTTCCCCTTTCAAATATACTTTTTTATTCTTTTTAAGTTATATGATGTAATAATGCAACTTACCCGCAATTCAACCATTCCCCCTTTTTGCGGATACATTTTCACGCATTATTTCCATCATAGAACTAAGCTGTACTTAAAAACTTCTTAATTTGCAACACAATAAACTTGTGTTAATAGTATAAAAATCACGTTTGCTTTTTGCTTAAGCCAGCCGAACATTTTGCAGAAAACCGCACCTGTTGCCAAAAATAATGCATAAAAGATACCTGCCGCATAGATAACACCGAAAGGTTTGAAAGATAACTGCTGCTTGGAACAAGGAATATTGCAAAAAGTGAAATTTGTACATACTAAGTTATTACTACAATAAATACATCTTTATCATGGGAATTTAAACAGACTTGTGAAGCCTTACAACAAATGCAGCTGAGTTAAGTAAAGCAATTTCCGTATTCAGTTTTTATATTCAATTTTTCAACGACCTTCATTCGGTCCAAAAATTATATTACAATTAATAATTATTATTCATATATATACTTTCGTAAAAACATATTTTTTAAGGGGGCAGGAAAAATAACTTAAAGGTAAAATTACAGTGCAGAAATACCTGAAAACCTTGCATTTTTTCGAAAAATAACAGATATGCCGCATATTGTACGGTTGTAACTATACCCCCATTTCAAAATAAGCTAAGTCAATTATTGCTATTTCGTCTCGTATCTTAATTATAATACACAATAAATTTGTATGCAAGTCATAAAATGATTATCCCACAAAAAGTATCGGTTCTAAATAAAATTTCTTAAACCTATTGTC